>CAMWWF010000337.1 GCA_947177885.1 uncultured Lachnospiraceae bacterium | reverse complement strand
ATATAAAAGAATACTTAATGATGAACGAATCTCTCAGTATGTTAGGGCGCTATGCCATAATGATTTAAGCTGTAATCATATTGTGATTCAAAATAACAAAGCTGTTGGTATAATTGATTTTGGAGATGTTGCTATTACTGACAGAGATAAGGATTTTGTATATATACTTGAGGATAGCAGTGAGGAAATTAGGAGAGACTTTGGAATGAGAGTTTTGGATTATTATAATCATCCAAATAAAGATATACCAATATTAAAAGCAGATTTGAATGATGAGTATTACCCCATTGAACAAATTGTAGGGGGACAGGCAATGAAATCAGAAGATATGTATAATAAAGGATTAAATAAAATAATAAATATGTGAACATGGTGCCGGCGCCATGTTGTTTGGGTGGATAAGAAGACTGGGGGCGAGGGGGTATCTCTGTGAGAAAAATCATGAAAAACAGTATAATGATCTTGTTACTTATAATCTTGGGTATTTCCACCGCTTATTTGGCGTATCTCCATTTTTTCACGTCACCGGAAGAGGATCTTACCGGGGAGTGGACTGCAGGACTGGATATGACGGAACAGGCCGCTGTCACTGCCCTTGACTGGCTGCAGGATATAGAAGCTGTCTCCGTCTCTCTGGAGGATATGGAGACTTATATGCAGGGACTGACCATACGGGTCAGTCTGACTCTGGAGCAGACGGAACCCTATAAGGGGACTTTTTACTGCTGTGTTCAACCGGAAAGTTATGAAGCCTGTGAGCAGGCGGCTTATGAAGCCTTTGCCGGGGCTTTTCGGGAGCTTCTGACCGAGAGGCTTCGTATGGCAGACTACACGGGCGGCACAGACGAAGAGGCCGTCGAGGCTCTGGTAACGGATACGTTCGGGATGTCCACGGTCTCTTATCTGAGGACATACGGTCCGGCCCTGCTGCCTTCTCTGGAAGAGCTGCAGGCCCGGCACGACGGCAGCGGTACCTATGAGAACGCAGAAGGGATCCTGACCAGACAGTATGACGGCAGCGGGGCTGTGACCACAAAGGCGGAAGCATATATCCGGAAGGACGCCAGTCTGGTTCTGATGGAAGAAGCCGGGTCCGTCTCTTCCGGTTTCTCTGGGGAGCATTATCCCATATTATACATGTTGCAGCCATTTCAGGACCAATAGCATCTTTCCGGATCCCGGTACCATACCGGCCTGCGGGCCATGCATGGCTGTCCCGGATATGCCGTGCAAATGCGTGTGGATGAGATCCCGGCGGTGACGGGGAACGATGATCTGAGCAGAAAGGAAAATTCCATGAAAAAAAACCTACATGACATAAGTGCGATTCTTTTGTCCGTGATCTTGATATGTTCCGGCCTTCCCCTCCGGGCGGAGGCCGGCTTCGAGATTCCCGGAACCTTTCAGGTACAGGCGGACTCCGGTATTTCATACACTGTGAAATCTCTGGATTACAGTTATGATAACAATACGTATCTTTCCCTGCGGGATCTGGCCATGGTTCTGAAAGACACGGATAAATCTTTTTCACTGGAGGTCACGAAGAGTACTGTGTCCCTGAATCCCGGTAACGCCTACTCGCCTGTGGGAGTGGAAAATGCCTCCTGGGAGGACAGCGGGAATCCGGATATTGGCCTACGGCGGAACGAATTCACAGTAGGCGGGCAGAAGGTATTTTATTATACCCTGATCCTGAAGTTGCCCTCCGGGGATTACGACTGCTTCATGATGGCCGCAGATCTGGCCATGATCCTGGATATGGATATCTCGGTTCCCGCTGCAGGTTCCCTGCAGATCCGTACGCAGGAGCCGTTCCGCATCTCTCCTGCCGAGCTGGAGCAGACCGGTTATTTTTACGGAGTCAACAGCGTATTGGTGGGAGATGCGACCACAGGGGAGATCTACTACCGGTATCAGTCCGATCTTTCCTATCCCATAGCCAGCACCTCCAAGCTTATGACCTGTCTTCTGACCATGGACGCCATATCCGCAGGGCGGATCACCCTTGAGGAGCAGGTCACTGTCTCGGAGGCGGTTCAGGCGCTGGCCGATTCAGACGACGGGGTGATCCCACTGGAGGCAGGGGAGCAGATCACGGTGCAGGAGCTTTTGTTGGGTGTCCTTCTTCCTTCCAGCAATGAATGCGCCCTGTGTCTGGCTGAGGCGATCGCCGGTTCGGAGGAAGATTTTGTCCGGATGATGAATCAGAAAGCACTGGAACTGGGGCTTTCCCAGGCGGTCTTTTTCAACAGCAACGGTCTGCCTTTTTACACGGAAGATCCCATTCCTGCAAAGTGTCAGAACCGTATGAGCGCGGAGGATATGTTCCGTCTGGTATCTTATCTTCTGAGGGTCTATCCCCAGATCAAGGACATTACCGCGTTGGAATCCGCTGCTCTGGAATCTCCCGGAGTCGAGGTGAAAAATACCAACCCGCTTTTGTATAATCTGCCCCAGGTCACCGGTCTGAAAACCGGAACCACCAACAAGGCGGGAGCCTGCCTTGTCACATCTCTGATTGCCGATGACGGGGGTATGGAACACGATCTGGCAGTGATCGTCCTGGGCACCGAAGACTCCGTTGAGAGAGGACGTGTCTCGGGATTGCTGGCCAGATACGCCCTGCAGGTCTTTTACGCGGATCCGGGGCAGTCGGAGGACGGGACATCCGCCCGGTTTCCCGAAAAACTGCCCACCCATGCCGGGGCGGCAGTGGACTGGATCCTCCGGACGGCCAAGAGAATTTATTGATCAGAGAGGACGTATTGAGAGCGACAGAACAGAAATTAATTCAAATCTTAATATGACAGAAATTAATTCGGATATCCTGCAGTCTACGGTGGTGAATCCGGATGCTGCTGACGTTTCCTGTAAACTTTCGGCAGGCAGTATGATTGCAGGAAAATACGAAGTGACAGAGCCTCTGAATGTATCCACAGGCGAGGCGGATCTTTACATATGCAAATATAACGATGAAGAATATGTGGCGAAAGTATACAGACGCCGGCGTGCGGTAAAGCCTGAGGTCCTTACGGCTTTGAAATCCATAGATTCGCCTTATGTCCCCACCCTGTACGACACGGGTGAATATAACGGTCTGCCGTTTGTGATCCTCCCATACTATAAAAACGGGAGCCTGCAGGGAAGAAAGTTATACTCCGGAAGAATTAAAGAATACCATTATTCCCTGTATCAATGAGGCGCTCAGGATCCTGCACCGGAAGGATATCATCCATAAGGATCTGAAGCCGTCCAATATCATGCTGCAGGACGACGACAAAAGCATTGCCATCATTGACTTTGGTATCAGTTCCGTAGTCGAGGAAGGAAACACAGTACTGGTTACGAAAACCGTTTTTCAAATTGCAGCTCGGCCGGCCTGAAATCCTTAACAGGATCGGTGAGAACATTGTTGTGTTCGATTATATCCGTCCGGATGTTGCAAAGCAGATTCTGGATTCTCAGGTCAATAAGATCATCAGGAATCTTTCAGCTGAAAAACATATTGAGCTGACTCGTTCCCACAGGGCAATGGAAGTATTGGCGGAACAGGCTCTGGGCAATCTGCAAAATGGCGGCAGGGGTGTGGGCAATGTAGTTGAAAACTTCCTGATCAATCCTTTGTCGAGATATCTGTTCGATAATGAGATATTTAGCAATGCGACCGTAACGATTGATGATATTGATGCTGCGGCGCTCCCGCCGACGCTGGCATGTACGAGAGGTTAGACGATGGAGATTATAGCAGTTACCTGAAAAGGATCTGAGAAAAAGGAAAATGAGGACCGCGTTATCGTGGGCAGATCCATTTTGGCGGGAGGCACTCTGTCCGGTGAATTGGAGAACGGCGTTCTGGCGATCGTCGACGGTGTCGGAGGAAATAATGCCGGTTCGGCGGCTTCACACTTTGTGGCGTGTAAGGTGTGTATGTTAAATGATATGACAATGGAAG
>CAMWWF010000336.1 GCA_947177885.1 uncultured Lachnospiraceae bacterium | reverse complement strand
ATTGTACATAATGAGTTTAACTATGGAATTATAATAGAACAGACGAAATATGAAAAACCATGAAGGAATCAGAGAAGTGAGGGGAACAGTTTGAAAAAGAAGCTTTGGATAAGGAATCTTCCAAAGTAGCCGGGAGCGTGATTGAATTAGGAGAAAAAATGAATACAATTTGGCAGTGCCGGCAGAAGATAATTCTTGCATTTGCAAACGGAAGTGGCGTAAGAATTGTATTCGGTGTGGAAAATGGCACGCTGAAGGAATTGGAATCAATCAGGAGAGTGCCTTTTCTCTTATGGATGGAATCACTTTGGCAATCTGTGACAGTTGTACTCCGATGATAACTCCCATTGTGACATTGGCTTCCATTGAGGAAAAAGTGGTAATTGTCGTGAATATAATGCCGGGAGGCCGGCGGCCGTATTATCTTACCGCAAAGGGAAAGGAAAAAAGGAACTTATATTCGAGTGTCAGGAACCACCAGACCGGCGGATTCGTTTGTGCTGAAAGAGCTTGAATTTGAAGGGGCTAACCGTTTCTCCTTATGACGAATAATTCCCTTCCGCAGGCAACGACTCAATGTGCCGTATTCAAAGGAACTTACAGGGATGTCTTCATTGACCGAAGAGAATATGACGGAGATGAAGAAAGGGGAGTAATCACAAACAAAGAAGTTCAGAATCTGTTGCATGTGAAAGATTCCCGCGCACTGAAAATATTAAGAGAACTGGTTGAGACAGGGGTATTGAGAAAAGAAGGGAAATTGCGGGGAAGTTATTATAAATTGAAATAATATGTCATAATTTGTTGTTCTTTCTCTGATACACTCGTGACCGGCAGAATGCGGGCAAGAAACGGACAGAGATAATATGAAAATGAGACTCGGATGCACGGATCAGAGTCTCATTTTTATTTTGTGGAAAACTGCGTCACACAGGGACGCTTCTTTATACGCTTTATCAAGGTCGGTATAAGCAGCAGATCATCGTCATTTAAAGAGCGGTTCGTCTGTTTTGGCCTATTTCTTCATGGCCGTCCGCTTCCGCAGCGTGGGATCCAGGATCTTCTTGCGGATACGCAGACTGCCCGGCGTTACTTCCAGCAATTCATCCGTGTCGATGAAGTCCAGAGCCTGTTCCAGGGAGAGGATCCTGGGAGGGGTCAGACGTAACGCTTCGTCGGCACTGGAGGAACGGGTGTTGGTGAGCTGCTTTTTCTTACAGACATTAACCTCGATATCCTCATTTCGCCCGGTCTGGCCGATGACCATGCCGGCGTAGACCTTTTCTCCCGCACCGATAAAGAGCGTACCCCGTTCCTGGGCATTATACAGTCCATAGGTGATGGCTTCCCCCGCTTCGAAAGCGATCAGGGAGCCCTGTTTTCTGTACTGGATGTCTCCCTTGTAGGGGGCATATCCGTCGAAGACAGTGTTCATGATGCCGTTGCCCTTCGTGTCTGTCAGGAATTCGCCGCGGTAGCCGATAAGGCCTCTGGCGGGAATGGAGAACTCCAGACGGGTGTAGGTGCCACCGGAAATGGTTCCCATGTTCCGCAGTTCACCCTTTCTCTGTCCCAGCTTTTCAATGACGGCACCGGAGAATTCGTTGGGAACGTCAATGTATGCCAGCTCCATAGGCTCCGTTCTCTTGCCGCTCTCGTCCGTGTGATAGAGAACCTCGGCTTTGCTGACTGCAAATTCATAGCCCTCACGGCGCATATTTTCGATCAGAACGGAGAGATGCAGTTCACCCCGTCCGGAAACCTTAAAGCACTCGGTGGTGTCGGTCTCCTCCACCCGGAGGGAGACATCCGTATTTAACTCCCTGAAAAGTCTGTCACGGATGTGACGGCTGGTAACATATTTTCCTTCCTGACCGGCCAGGGGAGAATCGTTTACCATAAACTGCATGGCGATGGTAGGTTCGCTGATCTTCTGGAAGGGGATGGGAACCACATGATCCACAGAGCAGAGAGTGTCCCCGATACGGATATCGCTGATGCCGGAGATGGCGACAATGGAGCCGATCCCGGCTTCCTTTACTTCTGCCTTGTTCAATCCGTCGAATTCGTAGAGCTTGCTGACCTTCACCCTGATCTGCTTGTCCGGTTCATGATGGTTGCAGATGATGACTTCCTGATTGACCCGGATGGTACCGTTATCTACCTTGCCCACGCCGATGCGGCCCACATATTCGTTGTAGTCGATGGTGCTGATCAACACCTGGGTGCCTGCATCCGGATCGCCCTCGGGAGCGGGGATGTAGTTCACGATGGTCTCAAAGAGAGGTTCCATATTCATGCCCGGCTCCCCGGCATCCATGGAAGCCACTCCTGCCTTGGCGGAGGCATAGACGAAGGGGCAGTCCAACTGTGCATCGTCTGCATCCAGTTCCAGGAACAGCTCCAGAACCTCCTCCACCACCTCGTCGGGTCTTGCCTCGGGACGGTCGATCTTGTTAATGCAGACAATGACGGGAAGCTTTAGTTCCAGAGCCTTCCTCAGCACGAACTTGGTCTGGGGCATGGCGCCCTCGAAAGCGTCCACCACCAGGATCACCCCGTTCACCATTTTCAGCACACGCTCCACCTCGCCGCCAAAGTCGGCATGGCCGGGAGTGTCGATGATATTGATCTTGGTATCTTTGTACATTACAGCGGTATTCTTGGACAGGATAGTGATACCGCGCTCACGTTCGATATCGTTGGAGTCCATGATGCGCTCTGCCACTTCCTGGCCTTCCCGGAATACGCCGCTCTGCTTTAAGAGCTCGTCCACCAGAGTGGTCTTGCCGTGGTCAACATGAGCGATAATGGCAACATTTCTTACATCTTCTCTTTTCTGTCTCATTTCTTCAGCTTCCTTTCCTGTGCGAAATTACATGAAATTACAATTCGGCTTACTGCGGGATCATATTATTAAAAAATAAACGAAAACGCAAAATTTGTCAGATCTCAAACCGCTACAGTATATCACTAATTCCTATCGCGCGCAAGACAAAAAGGTCACTTTTTGGCGATTTGCGCGGTGGGTTTTGGTTCTAAAACGGGGCCGGATAATGTATAAATATTAATAGCCATGTGCGTTCATTTTATGTGGTATTACCGGAAAAATTCTTAAGGCGTAAGAAGGGAGAACAGAAATGACAGATAAGGTAATTGAAAACAATCAGGTAACGGTTATGGGAGAAATTGTAAGCGCTTTTTCCTACAGCCATGAAATCTTTGGAGAAGGCTTTTATATGGTAGATGTCAAATGTAAAAGATTAAGCGAAAGCTATGACATTATTCCGGTGATGGTTTCCGAGAGACTTATTGACGTGACCGGTGACTATACGGGGGCGCTGATCTGTGTGACAGGGCAGTTCCGCTCCTACAACAGACATGAAGAACATAAAAACCGTCTGGTGCTGTCCGTCTTTGCCAGAGAGATCTGCTTTATCGAAGAGATGGAAGAGAGTTCCAAGACGAACCAGATCTTCCTGGACGGATATATCTGCAAGGAGCCTGTTTACCGGAAGACCCCGCTGGGAAGAGAGATCGCGGATCTGCTGCTGGCAGTGAACCGCCCTTATGGAAAGTCCGACTATATACCCTGTATCTGCTGGGGAAGGAATGCACGGTATGCCAATCAGTTCAAGGTAGGTGAGCGCTGTGCGGTCTGGGGACGCATTCAGAGCCGCGAGTACATGAAAAAGCTGGACGAGGAGAACGTGGAAAAGAGAGTGGCGTTTGAGGTTTCCGTCAGCAAAATGGAGCTTGGCGAGGGGGAAGATATGGAAGAAAACTGCCAGGATTTGCCAAATTGATCAATATGTGATATAATGAACGTCAGCGAGAAGAACATGCCTGCATGTTCGGCGGGCGGCACAATATCCGCGAAGGGCAGGGACATGTGAGCGGCTTCCCGTTTCAACAAAAGAACTGGTTCGAGGTGCAGTATGACAGATGGATTGGTATATATCTATG
>CAMWWF010000335.1 GCA_947177885.1 uncultured Lachnospiraceae bacterium | reverse complement strand
ACCACCAGCACACCGCCCCACAATCTGAACGAGGTCATTGATGCCACCAAGGCTTATATGCTGGATGAGAACATCACGACAAAAGAACTGATGCGTCACCTGAAAGGGCCGGATTTCCCCACAGGCGGCATTGTCACCAACAAGGACGAGCTCCTGAATATCTATGAGACCGGCGCGGGGAAGATCAAGATCCGCGGCAAGGTGGAATTCGAGAAGATAAAGGGCGGCAAGACCAATGTGGTCATCACGGAAATCCCCTACACCATGATCGGCGCCAACATCGCCAAGTTCCTGTCCGATGTGGCAGCTCTCTCGGAGACAAAGAAGACTCAGGATATTGTGGATATTTCCAATCAGTCCTCCAAGGAAGGTATCCGTATTGTGATCGAGCTGCGCAAGGATGCGGATCCCGAGAACTTTGTGAATCTGCTCTACAAGAAGACAAGACTGGAGGATACCTTTGGCGTCAATATGCTTGCCATCTATAACGGCAGGCCGGAGACCATGGGACTGAAAGCCATCATCAAGGCTAATGTGGACTTTCAGTTTGAGGTGGCCACCAGAAAATATACCAACCTTCTGGCAAAGGAACTGGAGAAAAAGGAGATCCAGGAAGGTCTCATCAAGGCCTGCAATGTGATCGACCTGATCATTGAGATCCTCCGGGGATCCAAGGACCGCGCCATGGCAAAGGCATGCCTGGTGGAGGGCAAGATTGACGGCATCAAGTTCAAGAGCAAGGAATCCAGGATCATGGCGACTCAGCTCATGTTCACGGAGAAACAGGCCAATGCCATTCTGGAAATGCGTCTGTACAAGCTCATCGGCCTGGAGATTGAAGCCCTGATCAATGATCATGAGGAAACCATGGCGAATATCTACCGCTATGAGGATATTCTGGACCGCAGGGATTCCATGGCCCAGGTCATCATGAACGAGTTGGACGGGTATAAGAAGGAATACGGAAGAAAGCGCAGAACCGTCATCGAGAACGCGGAGGAAGCCGTCTATAAGGAAAAGGAAGTGGAAGAGATGGAAGTGATCTTCCTGATGGACCGCTTCGGTTACTCCAAGATCATCGATATACCCACATACGAGAGAAACAGAGAGGCCGCCGACGGAGAGAACAAATATGTGATCACCTGTAAGAATACAGGCAAGGTCTGCCTGTTTACCAACACGGGACAGCTGCATACCATCAAGGTCATGGATCTGCCCTTCGGAAAGTTCCGTGACAAGGGAACACCCATAGACAACGTCAGCAACTTTAATTCCGAGAAGGAAGAAATTGTCTATATTGCCAGTCAGACAGACCTGAACCTACGCCAGCTTGTCTTTGTCACCGCCCAGTCCATGATGAAAATAGTGGACGGCGGAGAATTTGATGTGGCAAAGCGGACGGTAGCGGCTACAAAGCTTGCGGAGGGTGACCATGTGATCAGCGTCACCGCACTGCTGGAGCAGCGCAACATTATCCTGCAGACA
This sequence comes from uncultured Lachnospiraceae bacterium, assembly GCA_947177885.1. The sequence continues at coordinate 2,482 of CAMWWF010000335.1, read as the reverse complement.
AAGGAGGGATATTTCCTGCGTTTCCTGATCGAGGAGATTCCCGAGAAGAAAAAGGGAGCCATCGGTGTCCGTGGCATGAAGCTGGGCCCAAAAGACTCGGTGGAAGCGGTGTATTATACCAAAGTCATTGACAATGAAGAAATTGTATACAAAGAGAAAAACATTACCTTGAATGATCTGAAGCTTGCAAAACGTGACGGCAAGGGGACGAAGATCAGGGTATAAGCTGTGGAAATATTTGGAAGCAGAGAGAAAGGATGACTATGAGAGTAATAGCAGGAACTGCCAGAAGCCTTCCCCTGAAAACTCCGGAGGGGATGGACACCAGACCTACCACTGACCGGATCAAGGAAACTTTATTTAATATGCTGCAGACTTATGTTCCGGGTTCCGTCTTTGTGGATCTGTTCAGCGGCAGCGGCGGGATCGGTATTGAGGCGCTGAGCCGCGGGGCGGAGAAAGCATATTTTATGGAAAATGCGCCGAAAGCGGTTGCCTGTATTCAGCAAAATCTGGCATTTACGAAAATGGCAGACCGTGCTATAGTAATAAAGCAGGATGTTTTCAGCGGACTGCCCGGTATCCGGGAAGAGAACGTGGATGTGATCTTTATGGATCCGCCCTACAACAGCGGATATGAGAAAAATGTGCTGACGGTACTGCAGAATATGAGCTATGTAACGGAGGATACTCTGATCATAGTGGAAGCGGCGCTGGATACCGATTTTTCTTATCTGGAGACCATGGGGTACACCGCAGAGAAAGAAAAGAAATACAAGACGAACAAGCATATGTTTATACGAAAGACAGAGCGAGTTGTATAAAAAAGCGAGGTGTGAACACATGAAGAGAGCAGTATATCCCGGAAGCTTTGACCCGGTTACATACGGACATCTGGATGTCATCAGACGTGCGGCGGAAATCTTTGATGTCCTTATCGTCAGTGTTTTGAATAATAAGGAGAAGACACCGTTGTTTTCTGTGGAGGAACGTGTTAAGATATTGGAGGAGGCTACAAAGGATATCCCCAATGTACAGGTGGACAGTTTCAGCGGATTATTGATCAATTATGCCGCTGAGAATAATCTTCATGTGGCTGTGAGAGGACTGCGCGCTATTACCGATTTTGAATATGAGCTTCAGATTGCCCAGACGAACCGCCTGCTTTCCAAGGGAAAGCTGGATACCATGTTTCTGACTACCAGTCTGGAATATGCTTATCTCAGTTCCTCCAGCGTGAAGGAAATCGCCTGCTTTGGCGGTGATATCAGCCAGTGTGTCCCTGACTTCGTGGCTGATTTGATTTATGGGAAATATCAGATCAAAAGGTGAGGAGAGTGGAATGAGCAGCAGAATTGAGCAGTTAATTGACGAATTAGAAGAATACATTGAAAGCTGTAAGCCCAAGTTCATGTCCAATTCAGAGATCATTGTCAATAAGGATGAGATTGATGAACTGTTGCGTGAGCTGCGGATGAAGACTCCAGATGAGATCAAGCGCTACCAGAAGATCATCAGTAACAAAGAGGCCATATTAAATGATGCCAGGGCAAAGGCAGAGGCATTGATCAATGAGACTAACGTCAAGACCAATGAACTGATCAGCGAGCACGAGATCATGCAGCAGGCCTATGCACAGGCCAACGAAGTGGTGTCCATGGCATCCAAGCAGGCACAGGATATACTGGATAAAGCGACCATGGAGGCAAATGAATTGAAAATACAGGCTGCCAGATATACGGAGGAGCAGCTGGCCGGACTGGAGAATCTGATCCTTTCAGCCATCCAGTCAGCAGGCGGACACTATGAAAATCTGCTGGGTTCCCTGAATCAATATAAAGAGGTGATCCAATCCAACAGACAGGCATTACAGCCTATGGATGACCTGGATGATCCTATAAACGCTTCCGGGAATGGCAGTGGGATCGATCTGATCTGATGTGGCGTCAAATTGGGTGTCTCAAACGATCAGAAATTTATTTCAGGAACAGAAAGTGAAGAACCGGTTTTCGTAAGGAAGCTGGTTCTTTCTTAAGTCAAAGACCCGCAGTGAGTCTGCGGGAATAGAGAGATTGCTTTTAGGAGTAGTATGATTAAACATTTCTTGCAACGATATGCCATACTGGCTGTCGTCGTTTTACTGCTTTTATCCCCTGTGAAGGCAGAAGCGGCTGCCAGATTGCAGGATACGGGAGACAAGCTTGTCATTGTCATTGATCCGGGACATGGTGGGGACAACAGGGGAACGATTGAGAACAATCATGAAGAAAAATTCATGACCATGACTACCGCGCTGGCAATGTATAATGAATTATTGAAATACGACGGTGTGGAAGTTTATCTGACCAGAACGGAAGATGTGAAGATGTCTCTGGCGGAACGGGCGGAATTTGCCGCAAGTGTGGATGCCGATTTTATGTTCAGCATTCACTATAACGCTTCGGCGAACCATGAGTTGTTCGGCTCCGAGGTGTGGGTATCT
>CAMWWF010000334.1 GCA_947177885.1 uncultured Lachnospiraceae bacterium | reverse complement strand
GACCCGGATCAATGGCTCTGACTATATTTTGGTGACTGATTTTGAGGAGGGTGACGGAGAAGCCCTGATTTTAAAGGATACCTCTGAGGACGGTGAGGAAGAGGGCGTTTTTACCATTGTTTCCGATGACGACGAACTCGCCGCTGTGGCAGGCGTGTTTGAAAGCATGTTGGAGGATGTGGAGTTCGTTCAGGACTGAACGGAGTGTATGTATGGCAGTTGACAGGGAGGCATTTAAACAATTATTGAAGGACAGAGGGCTGAAGGTGACGAAGCAGAGGCTTATGGTGCTGGAGGCGATGGCGTCGTGCCCCGAGGAACATCTGACTGCCGAAGAAATATTTGAGCTTGTAAAAGCAGACTGCCCTGATATCGGGCTGGCTACTGTTTATAGAACAATACAGTTGCTGAAAGAGTTGCATCTGATTGACCGGATCAATTTTGACGACGGTTTTGTGCGATATGAGATGGGGACGGTTTCCGAGTGTGAACAAAAGCACCATCATCATCATTTGATCTGTATGAAATGCGGTAAAGTGATCTCCTTCCGGGATGATCTGCTGGAGGAGCTGGAGGACAAGATCACTGAGACTACCGGATTTTCCATTGTAAATCATGAGGTTAAACTCTACGGCTTCTGCAAAGAATGTGGAGGAAATTTAATTGAAGAAAAAAGAGAATAATGGCGGCTCCAAGCTGAAGGTCATTCCTTTGGGCGGTCTGGAGCAGATTGGCATGAACATTACTGCCTTCGAGTATGAGGACAGTATTGTTGTGGTGGATTGCGGACTTTCTTTTCCTGCGGATGATATGCTGGGAATAGATCTTGTGATCCCCGATGTAACGTATTTAAAGGACCATGTTGACAAGGTAAAGGGGTTTGTGATCACCCACGGTCATGAGGATCATATCGGTGCACTTCCTTATGTGCTCCGTGAGATCAATGTGCCTATTTACGCGACCCGGCTTACCATGGGCATTATTGAAAACAAGCTGAAAGAGCATAATCTGGTAAAGGGGACAAAGAGAAAGGTGGTAAAGTTCGGACAGTCCATCAATCTGGGACAGTTCCGTATCGAATTTATCAAGACCAACCACAGTATAGTGGACGCCGCGGCTCTGGCTATCTATTCCCCGGCCGGGGTGATCGTGCACACAGGCGATTTCAAGGTGGATTATACGCCTGTATTCGGCGATGCCATCGATCTGCAGCGTTTTGCGGAGTTGGGAAAGAAAGGCGTGCTGGCATTGATGTGCGATTCCACCAATGCGGAGCGTCCCGGCTTTACACCCTCGGAGAGAACCGTGGGCAAGACTTTTGACACCCTGTTTGAGGAACATAAGAATACCAGGATATTTGTGGCCACCTTTGCCTCCAATGTAGACCGTGTGCAGCAGATCATCAACACGGCGTATAAGTTTGGCAGGAAGGTTTCCGTAGAAGGCAGAAGCATGGTCAATATTATAGAGACTGCAAGAAATCTGGAATGTATCAGCATTCCGGATAATACTCTGGTGGAAATCGAACAGATGAAGAATTATCCGGATGAGCAGCAGGTCATCATCACTACCGGAAGCCAGGGAGAAAGCATGGCCGCACTGAGCCGTATGGCAAACGGAATGCATCGTAAGATTACCGTGGGTGCGGGTGATACCGTTATTTTTTCATCCAATCCGATTCCCGGCAATGAGAAGTCAGTCACCAAGGTCATAAACGAATTGCTGCGCAAAGGTGCGGATGTGGTATTTCAGGATGCTCATGTGTCCGGACATGCCTGTCAGGAGGAGATCAAGCTGATTTATACTCTGATCCGTCCCAAGTATGCCATTCCCGTCCACGGAGAGTATAAGCATCTGAAGGCTCAGGCGAAGATTGCTCAGAGCCTTGGCATGGATAAGGAGAATGTGTTCATCCTTTCCTCCGGCGATGTGCTGGAGCTGGACAATAATGACGCGGAAGTGACGGGAAAGGTTCCAGTGGGTGCTATCCTGGTAGACGGACTGGGCGTGGGAGACGTAGGAAATGTGGTGCTGCGGGACCGTCAGCATCTGGCGGAGGACGGCATTATGATAGTGGTCATGAGTCTGGACCGTGCCAGCGGACAATTGGTGGCGGGACCGGATATCGTTTCCAGGGGCTTTGTCTATGTGAAGGAATCGGACGAGCTGATCGAGGAAGCGAGACAGACCGTGGATGAAGCATTGCAGAAATGTCTGGACAGAGGAATCAGCGACTGGGGAAAATTAAAAAGTGCCACCAAGGACTCCCTCAGTGATTACGTGTGGAAGAAGACTAAGAGACGTCCCATGATATTGCCGATCATCATGGAGGTATAAGTGTACAAGCGCCCGCCTGAGACGGGCATGGGGGTGTAATCATGAATGAGTTTGATCACGCCGTGGATTCGTATATCATGGCTATCAAGAGCACGGAAACGTATCAGAATTTTGTCAGGGAACGGGACAGGGTAAGACAGTATCCGGAATTGAAAGCGCAGATTGATGATTTTCGGAAACGCAATTATGAACTGCAGTCCAGTCCGGATACGGATTTTCACAAGATAGACCAGTTTGAAAGGGATTATGAAGACTTCCGGGAAAATCCGCTGGTGGATGATTTCCTTGCGGCAGAGCTTGCCTTTTGCAGAATGATGCAGAAGGCAAACATGCAGGTTACGGCAGCCATTGAATTTGACTGATCGTTACGGTCAGGCTGTGGGTAATGCAAATATATGCGCAAGGATGTCACAGGGTGATTTGCGCATGCCGTTGCTTGTCACAAAGTGGCTTATGCGCAAAGAACAGCGCAGAAAAGAGGGTTTTATGAAAACAAGTACTTTGACTGTGGTGGGTGCTGTGTTCGGTGCCATATTCAGGGTCGGCGTGGTTATTTTCGCCGCCTATACCATTTATAACTGGGCTTTCCAGGCCTATGACTATGGGTATCGTATTTTTACGGAACCTGCTGTTTCTGCCGGGGAGGGCAGAAAGATCACGGTATCCGTTACGGAGGATATGTCTCCGGCCGAGATCGGTAAACTTTTTGAAACAAAGGGGCTGGTGAAGGACGGAAGGCTTTTTATGCTGCAGTATTACCTGTCGGAGTTTCAGAAGGATGTGGCACCGGGGACTTTTGAACTGAGTACATCCATGACGGCGGAGGAAATGATGGAAGCCATGGCGGAAGCCAATAAGGAACCGGCGGAAGGAGAATAGCTTCTTTCTTGTACGGGGAATCGGTGCGCCCGGAGGTCTGCGCGCCCAAAGGGATACCGGAGCGGATGTGCCTGAATGATATATCTGTGTGTAATTTGAATTTGGAGAATTCAGATGATAATTGACGAGAGAATGTCTGCCTTTATCGATTCCCTTGATAAGGGCAATACTCCTTTTCTGGATGAAATAGAGAAATATGCCAGGGAGACGCAGGTTCCCATTATCCGAAAGCCGATGCAGAGCCTGCTGAAATTTCTCCTGGAGCTTTCAAAGCCGAAGCGCATTCTGGAGGTCGGAACTGCTGTCGGCTTTTCTGCGTTACTGATGAGTGAATATGCGCCCGAGGACTGTCATATCACTACCATTGAGAAATACGAAAAGCGGATTCCTGTTGCAAGGGAACATTTCAGGCGTGCAGGACAGGAGAACAGAATCAGCCTTCTGGAAGGTGATGCCGCGGAAATCCTGCGGACGCTGGAGGGACCTTATGATCTGATCTTCATGGACGCGGCAAAGGGGCAGTATATTCATTTCCTTCCGGATGTGCTGCGGGTGCTGTCGGCGGGTGGTCTTCTGATATCTGACAATGTGCTTCAGGATGGGGACATCATTGAATCCCGGTTTGCAGTGACCAGGAGAAATCGAACCATTCATGCCCGTATGCGGGAGTATCTTTATGAACTGAAACATGATCCCGGGGTGGAGACGGTGATCCTGCCGGTGGGGGATGGGGTGACTTTGAGTGTAAAAAG
>CAMWWF010000333.1 GCA_947177885.1 uncultured Lachnospiraceae bacterium | reverse complement strand
CTCCCATTACCTCCTGTCATCATGGATTTCCTCTGCCGATTTCCTGCCGGATCCCGGTTTCCACTCCAGTATATTTGCCAGCATGTGCAGCAGAATTGCAGCTGCTATCAATCCGCCCGCAGTTATCTTTCCCATATGGCTTGTAAACAGTTCCGCAAAGGTTCCGGCACCGGGAAAGGAATGTTCCACTCTGCCTATAAAGTTCTCATAGGGGACCGGATTCATATCCGCCTCTCGGTTGGCATCCCCCTTGGTGATAAGTTCTCCCATAAATACCCGGTTCTCCACTACTCTATGGGTAATGATAGATGCGGAATCCCGTGCGCCGTAAAAAGCGACCACATCACCTTCCTGTGCGTCTTCCGGCTCCATTGTTCCGATATAGACCAGGCTTCCCACAGGAATCTCCGGCTCCATACTGCCGCTGATCACAGAATAGATTTGATAGCCAAAAAATCTGGGTATCGTCAGAGGAATGCACACCGCCACCACCAGAATGAGCAGAAAAGTCCCCAGAATACGGGCAGCTGTAGACAAAGGATTTTTACGGCTCTTTTTTTCCGCATTTTTTCCATATTCACTCAACTTTTTCCGGTGCCCCCTCTTTTCAGCTCCAGGCTTCCTTTTTCCCCAATACCCACATCTATACCCCAGGCGCTTCGGATGGCATCCACTGCATTATGTGTCTGCACGGCATCCGCCTCCACCTTAACGTTAAAACGATAGCCGTCATAAGCAAATTCCGTAGTCACTGTTGTCACTCCATCCACAGTGGTTCTTGTCTCCGTCACCTTATCTCCTATGGAGGGGTCAATACAGAGAAAATCGCTGAAAGGTGATGTATCCTGACCGCTTGGAAGAATCGACGTATAGTAAAGGACTGTCCGTTCCGCGGTAGAGGCATTCTCATCCACAACCCAGCCGTTCCCGGTAATCAGATTCAGGTCGATCAGATCCGGCGACAATTCCGGATCCACCACCTTTTCGTCACCCTTAGTCCAGTTTTTATACAAGATCACACGCACATAACTATCAATGGTTCCGCTGTTGCGTATGCTGAGGGTCTCGTTATATTGCCTGCCAAGAACCAGTTTTTCATCCTCTCCCGGAAGCATATTCGCAAGAAGCTCCCCGCCGTTTTCCTGCCATTCATTTTCCACATAATTGCGGCTGCCTACTACACTGCCGTTTTCCACCAGACTCACGCCGATGCTGGGAATCTCTATCCGCATCTCATAATTCTCACTGTAGTAGGTCAGTGCGGCCCGGGTGCTTCCCACAGTGCTTGCCAGAAGCAGGGCGGCTGAGGCTCCAAAGAGCAGGAATGATTTATTTAAAAAGAAATTTTTTATCTTTTTCATGGATTCCCCTCCCCGTTATCTTCTATATCAGGCTGACTTTCCGGATCCGGTGTTCCGGGCCTGATCGTAGTGGGAGTCTCTGTCTTTATCACATCAGCCGTTCTGTCCCAGTCGACCTTATCCCAGGTAAGCGGCTCCCCGTTTTCATCAAAAGTCACCGGCGTACACTCCTGCACCACAATGACATTGAAGCTGTCCATTGTAGTATCCCCGCAGTCGATCTTTATCTTCAGGGTTCCTGTCACTTCGCCCTGTCCTTCCGGTCCTGCCTGAAGAATTCTCTTCCAATAATAATATCCGTCCTTCCCTGCCGTCCAGCTGAGATCCGATTCCCCTTCTGCAAATGTTAAGGAAACCATACTGCCTGCAAAAACCTTAACACGGACGTAACAGTCGTTGCTTCCCGTATTCTGAATGGTTATCAGCTTCGCACCTTCCCTGATCTCCTCTGACGGCACCGTGGTAGTAAAGCCCAGTTCAAGTTCTCTTCCTCCCTCCGCAATGACATAGGTGGTAAAGTAAGCCATCGCCCTTCCCAAAGTCGTACCGGCCAGCAGTATCACAGCTGCCGCTGCCAGAACCGCCGTTTTTCGATTCCATTTATTCTTCATCTGCCGCCGCACCTCCTTCCGCGTTGGAATCCTCAAGCTGTACTCCCTCCCAGACAGGCTGCCGTTCCTGTTCCGGATCTGTACTGTCCTGATTCGTACTGCCTCCATCCGGTCTGCCTGCTGCAGTATCCACAAAATGATTCACTACGCTGGTCCCGCCGTTCAGGCGATCATCGTAATCGTTAGTGAAATCCACTGATACTGTCTCATCCGCAAGAATCGTCTGTGTCTTCTCCGGATCGGAAGTGATCTTATAACTGGCTCCGCTGTAAACTTCCGTCACCGTCACAACCGCTCCTGCAGGTATCTTTTCCGCTATAGTGATGCTTTTTGTCCCTGCAGCATCGAAAACAACGGATTTTACATCGCTGTATGTAATGCCGTCCTTCTCCGCCTCTATCTGAAAAATAAAGGTGGCTCCGCCCAGAGTCTTATTAAAAGTCTTCAGAGATTTTATGATCTCCAGATCTCCGAAAAGAGGTTCCCGGCTCGGCTTTAAGCTTACTTCCACATTATAGATCCACTCATCACCTGCTCCATCGAGGCCATAGCCATTTCCCGGCAAAGATACCAGATAAGGGGTGAAGCTGTAGATGTACTGGCTGGATCTTACCTCGCGGGCTGCTACCAGATAGAGACCTGTAGATAAATTTTCTATCGTTTTTCCGTCCCCGGGATTTGGATCATTCAGTTTCACCTCTCTGACAGGCGCCAGATTTTCTGAATCTTCTATTTTCTTCATAGCCGCCTCAGCCATGGATAACCACTCGTCTGCGGTAGTCTGGGAGTTCACTCCGTCCAGACTTTCTTTCAATGCATTATAAAGCTCAGTTCCCTGCTTCGGTGCGATATATTTTCCGCTTACATTCACATTCGCAACTTTATAGATATCCACATCTATCTTAAGTTCCAAAAGTTCCTCGAAGCCGGGAGACTTCTGGCTGACCGGCGGCTGTTCCGGTGTATCCCCCTCTGTATCTCCCGGTTTTTGTCCCTCGGGCTCTCCAGGGTTCTGTTCTCCCGATTCTTCCGTATTCTCTCCTCCCGGGTTCTGTTCCCCGGATGCTCCGGGTTTCTGCTCTTCTGACTCTCCCGAAGTTTCTCCCATTCCCGGGGTCTGCCCCCCATTCCCTTCCGTTTCCTCCGGAAATACCAGCTTATCAACGCTCAGATCGATCGTGATGGAGCAATCATTTTTGGTGGTATCGATCCCGATTGCTCCAAAGGCCACATCCGTCCGAATGGTCAGTGTCACCAGAGCCAAAACGGCAGTCAATATAATACCTGTGCTCCACTTTTTCACCTTTCTCACAGCTTTCCCTCCTATTCTAAGTTGCTGCCTGACAGCACTAAATGGTAAAGTCTCGCAATATTCCTAGTCTTCTCTCTTATTCCGCGGCCGGAACAAAAATCTCATCAGCAGGATCACCAATATGGTTACAGATAATCCAAGCACCAGATAAAGCATGTAATAATTCTGTACGGCCTTCATCATGGTATCCACCGGCGTTCCTGACACATCCTCTTCCCCTTCATAGGGCACGCGGGTTCCGCGCACCAGAAGTCTGTGGCTGTTGACACCGTAGGGCGTACAGGTGAAGAGAGTGATAAGATCCCTTCCCTCCTCGATTCCGAGAGCCTCCTGAAGGGTTTTTGTATCATCTTTATCTACCATGGGGAGAATCTGATCCACCTCATAGGCAAGGATTTCATCCAACACATGAATATAGATGCGATCCCCCTGTTCCAGCTGATCCACATCCGTAAACAGCCGGGCACTGGGAAGCCCTCTGTGGGCAGCCAGCACGCTGTGGGTGCTCTCTCCGCCGATGGGAAGTTTGGTCCCGTTCATATGCCCGATCCCGGTCTGAAGGACATCCTCTCCCGTTCCATGATATATGGCAAGACGTACGTTGATCTTCGGGATGGACATATAACCCATCACACCGTCGCCCGCAGCATTGAGAATCTTCCAGTATTCTGTATCCGTAAGATCCGTATCCGACTCTCCGAATA
>CAMWWF010000332.1 GCA_947177885.1 uncultured Lachnospiraceae bacterium | reverse complement strand
TAGTAGTTCATCATGGAGAACATACCCTTCTTCATCTCTCCGCCGTACCATGTATTGATGATAACCTGCTCACGGCTGGAAATATTGAAAGCCACGCAGGTCTCGGAATTCAGATTCAGCTCCTTGTAATTCTCAACCTTCGCCTTGGAAGCGTTGTAAACAACGAAATCAGGCTCGAAGCTCTCCAGTTCCTCTGCGCTGGGCTGGATGAACATATTCTTGATGAAATGAGCCTGCCAAGCCACCTCAACGATAAAACGGACTGCCATACGGGTGTCCTTGTTCGCGCCGCAGAATGCATCTACAACGAACAGTCTCTTATTGCAGAGCTCCTTCTGAGCGATCTCCTTTACGGTTGCCCACACATCCTCAGACATGGGATGATTATCATTCTTATACTCATCGGAGGTCCACCATACAGTATCCTTGGAATTCTCATCCATTACAATGTACTTGTCTTTGGGAGAACGGCCTGTGTAGATTCCGGTCATTACATTTACTGCGCCCAACTCAGTTTCCTGACCCTTTTCAAAACCTTCCAGACCTGCCTTGGTCTCTTCTTCGAACAATACCTCGTAAGAAGGGTTGTGCACTACTTCTGTAGTTCCGGTGATGCCATACTTGCTTAAATTGATCTCTGCCATCTCGCGTTTTACCTCTTTTCTTTCATGATTTCTTTCTTGTAGCTTCCTACAAATTCCGGTATACTGTCCCATTAATTTAGGATCTGTCATGAAATAATCTTTCATGACAGCTCCTCACAGCCAAATGACACAATACACAACTCGTTATAACTTTAACATGACGGTCATCAAAAGTCAATAAATGGAAAGGAATTTTCAAACCATTTTGTAACAGTTCAATGGTAACGCCCCGCCGCAATGACAGGTGAACGGGCAGCCTGTTTATACCGCTCTCGTCTCCCGCTTCAGCCACTCAGCCTCTTCCTCCGTCAAATGGGGCGAAACCTTCTCATATACCTTCTGTTGGTAATCTCTCAGCATATTCTTCTGCGCTTCACTCATATAACTCAGATCAATGGCATCCATATCTACAGGCACCCAGGTGAGGGTCTTAAAATGCATGAACTGCCCGTACTCGTTCTTCACATCGTTTTCCGCCACCATGATATTCTCAATGCGGATGCCGTGGCTTCCCTCGACATAGATACCGGGTTCGTTGGAGATATCCATACCGGCCTCGATGACAGCCTCCGTCATACCGTCCGTGAAACGCCAGCGCATGTTCTGAGGCCCTTCATGCACATTCAGAATATAGCCCACACCGTGGCCTGTACCGCATTTATAATCCATGTCAATGTCCCAGATGGGCTGACGGGCCAGAATGTCCAGATTCCTTCCGGTACAGCCGTAGATCCAGCGGGCATTGGTGAGTTGCAGCATACCGGCCGCCACCAGCGTATAATGCTTCTTTATTTCCTCCGACACAGGTCCCAGCGCAATGGTCCTGGTCACATCCGTGGTGCCGCCCATATACTGTCCGCCGGAATCGATCAGGTAAAGCCCCTCCGGTTTCAATACCGCGTGATCATCCGGAGTGGGTTCGTAATGCATCATAGCCGCGTTGGCGCCGTAAGCCGATATGGAGGGGAAGGAAAGATCGATACATTCCGGAATCTCCCTCCTCAGACTTTCCAGATGATCCGCCGCCGTGATCTCCGTGATCTCCTGCCTTCCGATATTTCGCTTCAGCCAGTAAATGAATTTCGTCAGGGCCACACTGTCCTTTAAGTAGATTTCCTCCATATTGGAAAGCTCCACGGGATTCTTCACCGCCTTTAACAGTTCCGTGGGATTTTTCTTCTCTACAAGGGTCTGCTTCTCCGACAGTGTTTTATATAAAGTGTAGCTGCAATGACGGTCATCCACCAACACCTTCCCGCCCTCAGGAAGAGCCTTCAGATAATCAACGATCTCCGAATAATCCTTCACGGTAATCTTCTTCCCGGCAAAATACTCCGCCGCGGTCTCGTCCACCACACTCTTCTGAATAAAGAGAACCGCTTCCTCCTTCGTCAGATAACCATATGACATAGCCACGGGATTGCACTCCACGTCACCGCCCCTGATGTTAAAGAGCCACATCAGATCATCCAGTTTCGTCAGAAGAAAGCTGTCCGCCCCTTCCCCGGACACCTTTTCCATCACATCCTTCTGCTTATCCTCCGTGCTCCTGCCCGCCAGCTCCTCAGACAGTACCATGACCTGTCCGTGGGGGAATGCGGGCCTGTCCTCCCAGAGGCTCTCCGCCAGGTCTTTCTCATAGGCAAAAGCGATCTTCCTGTCCGCCAGCTTCTCTTCCAGCTTCCTGCCTTCCCTGGCCGGGATCACTCTGCCGTCAAAGCCAAGAGTCTGTCCCTGTTTCATGTTCTGAGCCAGAAAGTTCTCCAGCGTGGGCACTCCCTCGTCCAGCATGCGGAACAGCTCTACGGTAGTTCCCTCCAGCTCATGTTCCGCCTGAATAAAGTATCTTCCGTCCGTCCAGAGTCCTGCACCTTCCTGCCATACCAGCAGTGTTCCGTTTGAACCTGAGAAATTACAGAAATACTCCCGCACCTTAAAATAATCATTCACATACTCGGAATTGTGAAAGTCGGCCGTGGGCATCATGTAATAATCGATCCCTTCCGCCTTCATAAGTTCTCTCAATGCCTTCAAACGATCCTGAATCACCTGATTTTCCATCTTAAATCCTTCTTTCCTGTTCCTTCCTGTCTTTTACATTTTTCTTTATATGATACAGCTTTATGTACAAACCACAAATGCCGCTCCGTTAATATCCTTCCGTTTCCTTCCCCTGACACAGTCCTACCGCCCGTGAAGTCCCGATGCGGTCACAGCCCAGGCTGATGAACATCTCCAGATCCTCCAGCGTGGAGACGCCGCCTGCCGCTTTGATCTTCACGTCAGGGCCGATGTGCTTCCGAAACAGCTCCACATCCTCCCTGGCAGCGCCGCCTGTACCGAACCCGGTGGATGTCTTGATATAATCCGCCCCCGCCCGGGTGACAATGCGGCACATGGTGATCTTTTCTTCCTCTGTGAGGTAACATGTCTCGATGATCACTTTTAAAATATGGTTCCCACAGATTCTTTTCATTGTACGGATTTCATCCTCCACCTTCTCCCAGTATCCGTTCTTCACATCACTGATATTGACCACCATATCGATCTCATCACAGCCGTCCTTTAAAGCACACTCTGCCTCCGCAGCCTTTGCCTCTGTCACGCTGTAACCCAGCGGAAAGCCCACCACCGTGCAGATATTGATCTGCTCTCCGTATGTGTCACGGATGGCCTTAATATAAGTGGGCGGAACACATACGCTGGCGGTGTGATACCTGACCGCCTCATCGCACAGTTTTTTGATGTCGTCCCATGTGGCATACGCCTTCAACTGCGTGTGGTCTACCCTTTTTAACATTTCTTCTGTTGTCATAATTCCTCTCTCTTCCTGAAAAGCTTCCGTCCGGAAGCTCATGCCTTTTGAACTACAATCTTATTAACAGCATGCATATGTCTGGGCACATTTGGGTGCTCATCTTATTTCTTCCTCTTTTGCCAGCCCGATGGCGAAAGGTGTCTCCATAAACGGAAAACGAACTACCCCGCAGAAAACTGCGGGGATCAACTCTGAGAAACGGGCTTATAATCTTAAGAATTCCCTTACGGTATCCTTCATCTTGTCCACATCACACTGCCTGTCATGTACCACAGGCGCAGTGCGGATCTCCTCAATAGCCTGGGGAACAGCCACATTTGCTATTCTGGAAAGCTCGTCCACCAGCTCAAAATCGCCCATGGCATCGTACTTTGCGTCAATGGCGTTCATTACGCTTCTGGTGAACTTGAAAGGGCTGGCGGTGGATGCGATCACCGTCTTCGTCCTGTCTCCCGTTTTCTCCGCATACTTTCGATACACCGCGGAAGCCACGGCGGTATGGGTATCAATGACATAGCCGCAGTCTTTATAG
>CAMWWF010000331.1 GCA_947177885.1 uncultured Lachnospiraceae bacterium | reverse complement strand
ACTTTACGGAGTGGTCAAGACGGAAATGGATATTCTATACACCCAGGTCAGTCTGATCGGTATCCAGTATGACTGTAACGGGGCGGAGGATGTGCTGGCGGAGACGTCCGCGGAGCTTTCTGCCCGCGGCAGCGTTCTGCAGGACCAGTGCTTCCAGGCGTTGTCGCTTCTGGTGGATACTCCGTATCAGGAGATTCTGGAAGCGGATGCGGGAAAGGAGAAAATAGAAAGTCTGCGCGGCTATGAGGCAGTGCCGGAGAGGCTGTTTGAACTGCATGAGGAGGAGGACCGGCTGGTTCAGTCTTACGATCAGGTAATGTCTCAGACCTTTCAGGTGACGGTGGACGGACAGGACTGGACGGATGAAACTCTGAGCAATGCGGATATAAGCAATAAAGAATACTATGACATAAGCGAAAAACTGGAACAGGAACGGAATCAGAGGGCGGGAGAGATATACTGTCAATTGGTCAAAGTGCGGACGGATATTGCCCATGAGGCCGGATATGACAATTATGTGGATTATGCTTACAGGGAGATATACAACCGGGATTATTCACTGGAAGACATTCAGGCGGTGTGGGCAGCAGTGAAAGAGAATATAGTACCTCTGGAAGACGTGGTCATGAACAGTATCAGCAGCCGGGATATCAGGGGGCTGCATCGCGAGGCAAGGTCCGGCGGTGAAGAGATTCTGGATGCCATTCAGCCTTATATGGGCAGGATCGATCCGGAGTTGGGTGAGACCTTTGATTTTATGCGCCGGTATCATCTCTATGATATTGAATATAGTGACAGCAAATTATATATGGGATACACGGTGGGACTTCCCACATACGGAACTGCGTTTATTTTCAACCAGCCCTACGGGGATTTTCAGGATTATATCGATACGATCCATGAGTTCGGACATTTTAACGAGACTTTCCACTGTACGCAGCATGATCTGTGGGCTGACTTTAACATTGATGTTGGGGAGATTCATTCTCAGGGATTGACGCTGTTGTTTACGGAGTATTCGGACGAGCTTTTCGGTCCATATGGCGATGCCTTTTCCAGGATCATTGTCTGGAATATACTGGACACGGTTGCGGATGGCTGCCTGTTTGACGAATTCCAGGCTACAGTATATCAGAATCCCGATATGAGCCTGGAGGAGATCAACGGTCTGTATAAGCAGCTTGCAGGGCAGTATGGCTACCTGTATGAGGAGGATGAGGAAGTCTATGACTGGATTCAGGTTTCCCACAATTTTCAGAGTCCGTTGTACTATATAAGCTATGCTACATCCGCGCTTTCGTCGCTGGATCTGTGGCTGGTATCCCTGGATGATCGGGAAAAAGCGGTAGATATCTATATGGATCTGACGACCCTTTCCCTTTCCCTTCCTTACCGGCAGGCGATAGAAGAGGTGGGACTTCGCAACATTTTCCGCCCGGAGGCCATTCCCAGGATGGCGGCGGAGCTGGAAGAACGTCTCGGGGTCGAGAGAGGGGACGGCACCGGAAAGGCAGCTTAGAGCTGACAGATAAATAATGTGAATGGCCGGAGATTCGTGGATGCACGATTTTCGGCCATTTTTGTATAGGAGAACAGGCAGACGTTTGTCCCTATAGCTTTGCGTGATCTTGCGAGAACCGCGAATGGAACAGACAGATCTCTTCGAGAAGCACATGCGGTGCTTTTATAGAATTGTGTGATTTTGGTGTGCAGCTTCGAAAAGGTTTTTCGGCTGATCCAAATAGTGTTACATGGTCCCGTATGCAAGGGAGAAAAGATGCGGGCGGAGAAAGTACTTGACTTTTAATTATTACGAATGTAATATATAACATATACTTTACATACAAAATGTGCATGTTTTAAAGGAGCATATATTTTTTATGCTCAAATCTTACATGCGTAATAATTATGAGATGAAATCCTATTGTAAAGTGAGTTTGAAAAATGCTTTCTCCGGGGCGCGCAGGCCGGAGGGGGAATGATTTTTCAAACATGCTCCTGTAGAGCGGCAGAGAATCGGTTCTGCAGAGAAGGGAAAAGCAGGAGGAACACTGAATATGGTCTGCGTGTCTGTGGAAAATCGTAGGAGGATTGATTCATGTTAGGAACAGAAAAAATGACTTTTGGGGAAGCAGTCTGAGAATAATGGCCCGGATCAAAAGGAGACAGAATCGGAGACTCTTTATATTGCAGATTGTCTTCGTGCTGATGTTTGGAATCCTGCTACGCCACTTATGGGACCTGCAGATCATAAACGGACAAAAATATGTGGACGAATTTGAACTGAGAATCACGAAAACGATAAGGGACGGTAATCTGAGAGGGAATATATATGACTGTAACGGCGAAATTCTGGCATATAACACACTGGTCTATACGGTTACCATGGTGGACAACGGAAGCTATGCATCCGGGCGGGAGAGACAATTGAAATTAAACAGTATGATCTACAAGGTGATTAGAAAACTGGCGGAGAATCAGGAGCAGTTAAATAATGAGCTGAAGATCGCGGTGGGATCGGACGGCAGCTTCGAATACACCGTGACGGGCAGAGCACTGGACCGGTTTAAGGCGGACGTGTTTGGGGAAGCGGATCCTGCCAATCTGAGTGAAGAGCAGCTTCGTATGAGCGCAGATGAAATGATACGTTTTCTGGCGGGCAACGGCAGATTTGCCCTTTATGGAGAGGGGAAAAAGGAATATTCGGAGGAAGAACTGCAGAAGTACGGCTTGCCAAAGGAGTTTACCCAGGAGGAAGTACTGAATGTTGTGGGAATAAGGTATATGCTGTCTCTGAATGCTTATCGAAAATATGTGCCTGTTATTCTGGCAGGAAATGTGTCGGAGAAGATGGTTGCCTATATCATGGAGAATAATATTGAACTGCCGGATCATGTGTGGGATACGGTAAAAACAGGAATGGTTCAGTATGCGCAAAACAATGCCGTGCTAAAGGATATGGAGATCCGGATGGCAGGCAAAACGGGAACGGCCCAGGAATCAAAACGCAGACCGGATCATGCATTGTTTGTGGGATATGCTCCCGCGGACGCCCCGGAGATAGCAATAGCGGTGCGTATTGCAAACGGGTATGGTTCATCCAATGCGACTGCCATCGGCAGGAGTATCTTTAATTACTATTTTGGGATCGAGGGAAAGGAAGAGGTTGTCACCGGACGGGCTTCTTCCGCCACCAATATCAGAACGGATTAAATTATTGCGAGTGGGGAAAGGACTGAGCGCGTATCCTCTTTGTCAGTCTGAGGGGCAATTCTCATGTGGCATGGGATCTGAACCCGCAGACTGTGATCGGGGAACACTTCCGAAGAGAAATTCTGTCCACCGGGAATAATTATATGAGAATATGAAAAAAGTACTTGCAAAAGTTAGGAAAACATGGTAATATACATAATGCGTCGTGAGCACGATGTAGTGCATTGTTATTCCTGTCTTTTACAATAAGGGCAAGACGCAGAGACAGCCGTAAAGGCGAATGAGGCTCCATGGTCAAGCGGTTAAGACATCGCCCTTTCACGGCGGTAACACGGGTTCGATTCCCGTTGGAGTCATCTTTTTACAGTTTACAGCATATAATTGAGTATGGTGCGACAACCAAGTGATAAGGCCTTCGGTCTGTAATATGTGTGTCACCATAAAGTGCTGAATAAAACATAGTATATGGCGCAGTAGCCAAGCGGTAAGGCAATGGTCTGCAACACCAGTACGCACCGGTTCAAATCCGGTCTGCGCCTCTCAAAAACCCCGATTTTTCGGGGTTTTTTGTTACCCGCTTTTTCTCTCCGTTCTTTTTTAGGCTCAGTCGGTTGATCTGCAAACCGGGATGCAGACTGCCGTTGCGGGATTTACCTGGCAGCCGGGGGACAATTTCATGCCCAGTCCCTCCGGGAATAAGCCGCTGCATTATTCCTCTGACTCCAGAGCGGAGGGCTGAGGTATCTCACGGCTGGGAATGGTGAATCTGGAAAAGGGTACTTAAATAGTACAATAA
>CAMWWF010000330.1 GCA_947177885.1 uncultured Lachnospiraceae bacterium | reverse complement strand
GTGTTCAAACCTCGTGTGAGTTTTAACTTTTGTTATTTGCTATTTTAACATATATTAAAAAAAAGGGAATAGCTATTTCGTTTTTTTAGTGTTTCATAAATTTTATCAGCTGCCTGGTGACTTCCTGTATGTCTATGGGCTTAGCCACATGGGCGTTCATGCCGCTTTGGAGGCATTTCTGTATGTCCTCGTAAAACGCGTCTGCGGTCATGGCGATAATGGGAATGGTGGAATCCTCCCTGTCCGTGGCCCGTATGGCTTCCGTGGCCTGGTAGCCGTTCATTACAGGCATACGGACATCCATCAATACCGCGTCGTAGAAGCCCGGGGGGGACTGGCGGAATTTTTCCACACAGATTTCACCGTTTTCCGCCCATTCCAGTATCAGACCCAGGGAGGAGAGGAGTTCGTTTGCAATCTCCCAGTTCATATCATTGTCTTCGGCCAGAAGGATATGCCTGCCGCTAAGTTCCACCCGGTCTGTCCTGGATGCATTTTCCGCTCCGTCGCAGGAGATCAGGTCTGCAGCAAAGGGTCTCAAACCATAGAAAAGAGTGGACCTGAAAAGGGGCTTGGAAATAAAGCCGGTGACGCCTGCCTCTCTGGCATCATCCTCTATATCGCTCCAGTCATAGGCGGAAATCAGCAAAATAGGAATTTCGCTGTCATAAAGGCTCCGGATTTTCCTTGCGGCAGTGATGCCGTCCATTCCCGGCAGTTTCCAATCTAAGAGTATAATGTCATAGTCATTGTGCTGGGCATGTTTTTCCTTCACCATATCAATGGCGGTTTCTGCAGACATACACCAGTCAGGATTTATTCCGATGGATTTCAGGGAGGCCACAGCACTTTCGCAGAGCTGCTCGTCGTCGTCCACCACAAGCATATGCCATTCGGGCAGAATCATATCTTCTTCCATCACATCTGCCACGGCCAGGTCCAGAGTCACATGGAATTCGCTGCCCTTGCCCAGTTCACTTTCCACCGAGATCTGGCCGCCCATGGCATCCACAATATATTTGGTGATGGCCATTCCCAGTCCGGAACCTTCCGTCTTCTGAACCCGGGCGGTGTCCTCTCTGGTGAAAGAGTCAAATATGGTTTTGATGTATTCTTTCGACATGCCGATTCCTGTGTCTTTAACAATAATATGGTTGCGGACATAGGCTTCTCCCTTGGAAGTGGGCTCCTGGTACAGCGAAAACTGAATGGAACCTTTTTCGGGGGTGAATTTCACCGCATTTCCCAGTATGTTGATCAGCACCTGATTCAGGCGTACGCTGTCACAGCAGACGTTTTCCGCGCTGATATCATGGATGGAAATGTTGAAGTTCTGGTGCTTTGACTTAATCTGGGGCTGGACAATATTTACAATGTTGTCCATTACCTCCCGCAGGGATATCTGATCCATGTTCAGAGTCATTTTTCCGCTCTCAATCTTGGACATATCCAGAACGTCGTTGATCAGTCCCAGCAGATGCTTGCTGGACAGAGTAATTTTCCGCAGACAGTTTTTCACATGTTCCGTGTTGCCGATATTGGCGGTGGCAATGGCGGTCATTCCCACAATCGCATTCATGGGCGTGCGGATATCGTGGCTCATATTGGAGAGGAACTCGCTCTTGGCCTTATTGGCATGTTCCGCGTCCCTTCGGGCCAGGTCGGCCGTAACAATTGCTTCCTGCAGGTCGGCCAGCTGCTTCTTTGCCATAACAATCTGAAGGCCGAATACGATTCCCAGAGCAAGCAGAGCTATGGCACATACCCAATATACCATGTTGGTCCATTGATGCCCCATATCGTTCACTACTTCCGATAGTACATCGAAGGGAAGGATGGTTATCAGATACCATTCGCTGTACGGAAGCCTGGTGCAGTATAAATGGCGGCGCAGACCGTCGCCCTCCAATATGGTGGAATAGTTTTCGCCTGCTTCCATGGCAGTCTGCAGAGAGCTGATATAATGGCCTGCAATATCTTCTTCCTGCTTTTCAAACAGTCTTTGGAGCTGGTCAAAATAGCTTTCCTGAAAAGAGCCGCCGTAGCGAACTACAAAACTGCCGTCGCGGCGGATAATGTAAGAGGATACGAGGGTATCATCTTCGTCCAGGAAGAGAATTGTACTCATATAATCTGCCGGAAGAACCCCTACCAGAGCAATGCTTTCGGTGCCGTTTTCCATTTCATAATTGCAGGGCACACCCATCAAAATAAGGTGATTCCCCTTGTCGTCTACGGCGGCGGCCACCTTCTGCTCATCATTGAGCAGGCTGGACAGAAAGGGCTGGTCATCAATGATGGTGATGTCATTTCCATAGATTACTTCCAGCTGTCCTGTAGAAGAATAAAGGGCAAGACTGTCAAAGCCTCTTGCCCGGGCGTTCCGCTCCAGTTCTTCCAGCAGATTGGTGTGGTTCGAAGATTCCGGAAGCAGGCTGACAATGGAATCCAGCATGGAGATGCGCAGAGTAATTGTAGTATTAAAGTGCAGTACAATCTGCTCATTCATTCCGTCCATGTAGATTTTTCCCACTTCTTCAATGGTTTCTTCGCTTTTTCGGTTCATAAAATAGGACAGAAATATAAACAGACTGATAATCAGGACGATTACGCCCAGCAGGCTGATGCTCAGCAGACGAATACTTTTATCCCTGGCTTTGTCTTTTTCCATAATAAAACCCCCTTTGGAACCTGTGACATATTATAATTGTATCAGACTTTTTTTAATGTGGCAAGTTGTACTTTCCGGTCGCCGGTTTTAATCCTGGGATTTTCGGTTCCCCGGCTGAGGCATGATATCAATGCCGCTGCGCTTTCCGTGAAGCGTACCGAAGATGGGGAATGCATGCAGATGATGCAGAAATGATTGTAATTTGATGCATTTTTGATTGCGGTTTGATGGGATTTTTGATGCATTTCAGAGGTATGCTGAATCTGTGAAAGTCTTAACGGGCGTTATTAAAATAAGGAAAGAGGTGCATTCTTGTGGGAAAATACGGAAAAATATTTAAAAGAAAACGGTTTATTGGCCGGCAGAGGCGTCGAAGCAAACAAGATATAGATTGTTAAGGGACGCACGCAGGGGGTGTAAGTTTGAAAGTAAACTTTCAAATATGGATTGGTATGCGTGCTAAAGCACGCAGGGGGTGTAAGTTTGAAAGTAAACTTTCAAATATGGATTAGTATGCGTGCTAAAGCACGCAGGAGGTGTATAATGAGAAAAGGTTTGGCAGACAGAATGGGGAAGGCGCTGGGTGTACTTTTGGCGTTTATGATTTTTGCAGTATCCGCTCCTGCGGTGCAGGCGGCGGAACACAAGGTGCAGCAGGAAGGGCAGGGTCGGGCGCCTTACTTCTTAATTTTAAATCCGGATTTTCCGGCAGACTGTTTTCCTTTAAAGAAGACAGATATAACTGCGAATGTCAGCGGTATGATAGCGGAAGTCTATGTAACTCAGACATATACCAATGAAGGGGACGTTCCGGTGAACGGACAATATCTGTTTCCCGTTTCCGCCGAAGCTGCTGTCCATGGTATGAAAATGACCATAGGAAATCAGGTGATTACGGCCTGTATCAAGGAAAAGGAAGAGGCAAAGGAGACATATGAGGAAGCAAAAAGTGAGGGAAAAAGTGCATCTTTGCTGGAACAGAAGCGTCCCAATGTCTTTACCATGGATGTGGCAAATATCATGCCGGGGGATACAATCCTGATTGAGCTGCATTATACGGAGCTGCTCACGCCGCAGGAGGACATCTATAAACTTGTACTGCCTGCAGTAGTGGGACCGCGGTACATAGGAGAGACAGGAGAAAACAATCAGGAGACCGGGAGTGATCAGGAGACCGGAAATGACCAGGAAACCGGGAGTGACCAGGAAACCGGAAATGACCAGGAGGCCGTGAGTGACCAGGAGACCGGGGGTGAGCAGGAGGCTGGGGGTGCTCAGGAGACGGGGGGTGGGGAGGAAACCGGGCGTGACGGCCAGACAGGAGGTGAGGAGGGTACTGAT
>CAMWWF010000329.1 GCA_947177885.1 uncultured Lachnospiraceae bacterium | reverse complement strand
CGCCGCGGGGCCGGCGTTTGACGGGGGGGCAAACAGGGGAATCTGGGGAGCGGATATGATCCGGTTTCTGGCGATTCTGCGAAGGGACGGTCTTCTGGATGAGACGGGCCTGCTGGCGGAGCCTTATTTTGATAAAGGGATCCGTATCGGCAATGTATGCGTCACCAAAGAAGCCGTGCGGAGCATCCAGCTTGCCAAGGCTGCCATTGCCGCCGGGGTGGAAATTCTTCTGGAAAAGTACGGCATTGCCGCCGGGGAGGTAGACAGGGTAGTACTGGCGGGGGGATTCGGCTATTATCTGAATCCGGAGGATGCGGCAAAGGTCGGGCTGCTGCCTCGGACTATGGCGGACAGAACGGTTCCGGGGGGCAATACGGCGCTGTCGGGAGCGCTGTGTGCCGGCAGGGAATTGATCTCTTCCGGTTGGGCGAGTGTCAGGGACAGGCTGGAGGGGTACAGGACAGGCACGGAGATCGTGAATCTTGCCATGGAACCCGGTTTTGATGAATTGTACATACAAAGAATGGAACTCAAGTAAAAAAGGCGTGTTTAAAGAGAACTTAAATAAAGAAAACTCAAATAAAAAGTGGAAATTTGGATAATTTGACTAAAAAAATGTATTTATTTTGACAGTATCTATTTCAAATTTCAAAAAAGTAGTGTATAATTTAAAAATACAGACTATAAGATTACGACTTGGAGGAAAATAATATGGGCGAAAATACAGCGAAGGTAAAAAAAGTAAAAGCGCCGAAAGTGCCCAAACCACCGAAAGCGCCTAAAACGTCCAAAGAAGTCAGACCACTGAAGACTTCCAAGCCATCTAAGGCTTCCAAGCAGCCGAAAGCATCCGGACGGTCTGCGACATCGGACGGCGGACAGAAAACAGGTGTTATGATATTCGGTATCCGAAATAAGATCATAGTATGTTTTCTGGTTCCTATTTTGTTTATGATCGTCGTAGGCGTTTCCGCATATGAGAAAGCTGCAGAAGGTATGAGCGAGAAATTTACGGATTCCACCACTCAGACCATCAATATGGCAACGGAATATGTGGATATGAGCTGTTCCTTCATCGAGTCGGAAGGCACTAAATATGCATTTGACAAGGATCTGAGTAAATATTATATCGGCTTGTACAATGATGATCCCATTAATAAAATGAAGGTGATGGAGAATACCCGAATGGATATTCTTGCATCCCAGACATCCAATGCGTTTATCAACAACATACATCTCATCACGAAAGAGGGGATCAATCTGTTCAGTACGGCTGTTTCTACCAGCCAGACCGGTTTCTTCGAGGAATATGTCGCTTCCGTACCTACGGAAGGACGGGGGATTCAAAAATGGGTCGACAGTCATGAGGTTCTGGACACTACCCTGAAATTAAAGCCGCAGGATTACATTCTGGCTTATCAGGTACTGTCCCAGTCCGGTAATGCATGCATTGTCATCGATATTAAGACGAAGACTATCCGGGAATTCCTTGAATCATTGAATCTGGGCAACGGAAGTATTGTGGGATTTGTGACTCAGAATGGCCGTGAGATCATATGTGAGAATCTGGCAGATGGTGAGGAGAGCATCCTGGAGGAAGGCGAAGCCGTTTTCTTTGGACAGGAATTTTTCCAGGTACCGGATATGACAGGTAAGGATAATCAGTTTGGTTCTCAGGAGGTGACCTTTAAGGGGGAACCCTATCTGTTTATCTACAGTGGAAGCGTAAGGACGGGCGCAACAGTCTGCACACTGGTTCCCATGGATGTCATTACGAGACAGGCTGAGGAGATTCAGTCCCTGACTTTTGTGCTGGTGGTGCTGGCATGTATTGTTGTGGTCCTTGTGGGATTGTTGATCGTATCAGGCATTCAGAAAAATATGAGGCGGATCTCCAGAGGATTCGGTGTGGTTGCACAGGGTGATCTGACTGTGAGAGTGAATGCCAAGGGACATGATGAGTTCCAGCATCTGGCAGGTTCCGCAAATAACATGATCCGGAACACCAAGAGCCTTGTCAATAAGGTCACCGGCGCTACGGAGCAGCTGGAGGTATCATCGAAAGATGTGGAACAGGTGTCCGGTATTATCAATGATTATTCTGCAAGCATTACGAAGGCTGTAAACGAGATCAGCGAGACCATGACGCAGCAGACGGCGCATGTGGAAGAGTGTGTTGCCAAAACGAACATCCTGGCGGAAGAGCTCCAGGAAGTAAGCCGTACCGTTGAAAGAGTGGAAAAGCTGGTGGATGAGACGGAACAGATGACCGATCAGGGTGTAAAGATCATCCGTCTGTTGGGCGACAGGGCACAGCAGGCTACCGATATCACCGCTACCGTGGGGCATAATATAGAATCCTTGCGTCAGGAAACGGAGATCATTAACAGCTTTGTGAGAACCATCACCGAAATTTCCGAGCAGACCAATCTGCTGTCACTGAATGCCTCTATTGAGGCGGCCAGGGCCGGGGAGGCAGGAAGAGGATTTGCGGTAGTTGCGGAAGAGATCCGTAAGCTGGCGGACGATTCCGCGAAAGCGGCCGGAGAGATCAGCAATAATGTAGTCCTCATCACCGCACGGACAAATAAGAGTGTGGAGAGCGCACATGAAGCCGGTGCCATGGTGGCATCCCAGACGGAAGCAGTGGAGCAGGTGGTAAGTGTATTCAATAATATGCAGGTGCGTATGAAGAAACTGGTGGAAGGTCTGAATGCGATCGTGGAAAGCACGGAGCGTGCTGACGAGGAGAAATCCCATACCGTGCAGGCGATCAGCCAGATTTCCGTAAGTATCGAAGAGACCGCGGACAGTGTCATAACCGTCAGGGATTCGGTAGAGAAGCTGATGGAAAATGTGGAGGGATTGACAGAAACAGCGGATTCCCTCGGCAAGAATATGCAGGAGTTGAAGACGGAGATTTCCGTATTTAAAATCTAATGAAGCAGATTATATTGAAATATATGAAACCCTACTTCCCAAGAATGGGGGTAGGGTTTCTCATTAAGTTCATTGGTACGATCATGGATTTGTGTATTCCATATATATTGGCATATGTTATTGATACAGTCATTTTGTCCCGGGACAGAAGACTGATACTTGGCTGGGGAGCGTTGATGATTGTCTGCTCCCTGCTTGCGGTATCTTTTAATATCATTGCCAACCGTATGGCATCCAGAGTTTCAGGGGATGCCACGGAGAATATACGTCATGATCTGTTTTCAAAAACAATGCATCTTTCGAATGCGCAGACGGATTTCTATACAAAACCGTCCCTGATCTCCAGGATGACCTCGGATACTTACAATCTTCATCAGATGCTGGGGCGGATCCAGCGTCTGGGGGTTCGGGCGCCGATTCTGCTGATCGGAGGTATCTGTGTTACATTCACACTGGATCACGCCATGGCCTGTGTGCTGTTGGCAGTTCTGCCGCTGCTGGGCTTTATCACCGTATATGTATCCAGAAGGAGCATTCCCATGTTCAGCGGACTGCAGGAGGCGAATGACCGCTTTGTCAGAATGGTGAGGGAGGACATTGCGGGGATCCGGGTGATCAAGGCTTTGTCCAAGACAGGTTATGAGACAGAGAAATTCCAGGCTGTCAACAGGGAAGTTGTGGAGCGGGAACGGAAGAACGGTATGGTCATGGCGATCATCAACCCGTCCATGAATATCCTTCTCAATCTGGGCCTGGTAGGAGTCATACTGGTAGGTGCGTACCGTGTCAACGGCGGAACCTCGGAAGTGGGGAAGATTCTTGCCTTTACCACTTATTTTACCATTATTTTGAATGCCATGATGTCCATCTCCAAGATGTTCACCATACTGTCCAAAGCCATAGCGTCGGGAAACCGCATCTGGTATGTGCTGGACGCGGAAGACGATATGCGGATTCAGGAAGTTTATGGGGCCGAGCCGGAGGAGGGACAGGAAGACAGATCGGATGAGGGTTGGAAGTGCAGCGCAGATCATGAACGGAAAAGCCATTCATGGGACTGAGCTGATGATCGTAAGAGCCGTGTATGGGACAGTCCGGAAG
>CAMWWF010000328.1 GCA_947177885.1 uncultured Lachnospiraceae bacterium | reverse complement strand
ATGACAAAAATGCTCTTTCCTTTCTTTCCTTGTATTGGTGTCGCGGATACTGATGGTCTATCGTAAGTATGCCATTGTCTTTTCCGCATTGTGTCAGGTAACCAGTCGTAAAAAGGATGCTCCATAAATTATCGATCCTGGAATCCAGATCCCTGTAAGTTAATTCCTGCCGTATTTTCTTATGAATGATCTCACCGCTGATCAGCGATTCAATCTCATCCCTGGTGGTTCCGTCCGCCTTATCTATAAATTTTCTGACGATATTGTTGCTGCCCGTATTAACCCAGTAATTCTGCGGAGTCTTGGACGGATCCATTTTTAACGTATGGCAATAACTTATCACATCCCATGCCTGTCACTCCCTATTTCAAAAAACACTTTAACATACTCATATTCGGAGTTTTCCCAAACCGTCTCGGACGCGTGAACAGGTTTACATATGAGATATGTTCCAGAAGGTCTTTGATCAGCCTTGTTTTATCGACATAGTAAAAACCATCTTTACAGATTCTCCCATAGTCTTCAATACCTATGGGAAGGCTTGCTTTTCCTGTCACATCGCACCACCTTTATCAATCTGATTCTTTGTTCTATCCGGCCAACAGTATCATACCCTCAAACAGAGCATCCTGTTCACTCCTATGCCGATCATATTCCCATTGCTTCAGCCATTCTTATATGCCCAGAATTTGTTCACCAGGAAATTCATGGGCACGGTGATCAGGAGATTGATCCCCGCCGCCAGCACTTTTCCCAGAAAGTCGGCGTCAAACTGCGGAAAGCCGTGCTCCGCAAACAGACCTGCCAGCCCGCCCAGATACTTCGAAAGCTGCACCAGATCTATCCAGACCACCAACAGCACCGCGCTGACAATAAATCCCCACAGATATGCCACATAGGTCTTTAAAAGCACCTTCCACCAGACCCGTTCCCCCTGTTCGGGGTCCGCTCTAAATACATATTTATTGCTCCAATAGTAGGCGTTCAGCACGCTCAGTGAAAAGCCGATAAAATACGCCGGCAGATAGGGAACCTTCCAAAACACCAGCACACAGTAAATCCCCTCGCTGACCAGTGTGTTGGAGACGCCCACGATCCCAAATTTGATAAACTGCCATAAATTTTTCATAACTTTACCTGTCTGTCCATTACTTCGCGGCATCCGATAACCTGACCGGGGAAAAAAGCCTGCTCCAATACGCTATGACGGTTCCTCCGTCTTTGAGCCCTTCTCCGGATTCTCCTCCTGCTCCCATATCTCGTCAATGATAAAGGGCGGACGGGTCCGCGCCGCATCCAGGGCGCGCCACACATACTCCCCCAGAATCCCCATCATCAGGAGGATCAGCCCGGAGGAACACAGTACCACGCACATAAGGGAGGGCCAGCCCGCAATAGGGGTACCCACCGTAAAGTACTCCACGATCACACTGATGAACAGCACCACCGCCAGAATATCAAATAGGATCCCCACATAAGTCATCAGCCGGATCGGCATATAAGAGAAGCTCATCATGGAATCCAGCACCAGCTTGAACTTCTTTGCAAACGTCCATCGGGAAACGCCCTTCTCCCTGTCCTTCCTGTCAAAGTAGACCATATCTGTCTTAAAACCCGCCCACAGCACCTGCAGCGTCAGGCTGGAATTCTTCTCGTCCAGGCGCTCCAGCACCTCGATCACCTTCCGGTCGATCAGATAGCAGTCACAGCCTCCCACGGGCATATTCTTATTCACAAATTTGCGCACCAGCGAATAGTACAGATTCGCGAAGAATATCTTTACCTTCGATTCCTCTCTGGACCTGCGGACGGCCAGAACCACCTTGTTCCCCTGTTTCCACCGCTCGTACATCTCCGGAATCAGGGTGGAATCTTCCTGTAAGTCCGCCTGCTTCGTCACCGCACAGTCGCCGGTACAGACGGAAAGACCTGCCAGAAGCGCCGCATGTTCCCCAAAGTTGCGGGAAAGCTTTACCAGACGCACATTCCTGTCAAGCTTGCGGATATCATTCATGATCTGCCACGAACGATCTCCGGAGCCGTCGTCCACAAATACGATCTCGTAGTCGCCCAGCTCCCCCAGTATCTTTGCCTTCATATCCTCATACAGATCCATCAGTGTATCCTCGTTATAATACACCGGAACAATTATCGACAGCTTACTCACTCTGTAAAACTCCTTTTTGACTTGGGAACTGTTCCGAAATAACTTCCCATATTCCTTGTTTTTTCTCCGCCGGCATCGTTTGACAATCAGTTACACAGCCCGCTATGCGCCTGATCATCAAGCGGTTTGCCTTTCGCTTCGCACGGACACTCCCGTTCCCATTGCGGCCCGAACGATCAGTGAACTGCCGCCGGCCTGTTCTCTTCCAACACATGAAGATAAGTGTCATAATCGCGAATATATTCCTTTTCATCATAATGTCCGCTGGCTAATACCAGCAGCACCGAATCCTCGGAGAAATCGTACATGTCCTTCCACAGCATGGAGGACAGATAAAGTCCCATGCGCGGTCTGTCAAGTTCGATCACCGCGGACTCCTCTCCGTTATCCACCCGCACTTTACTGTTCCCGCTCACATTGACAAGCAGAAACTCCGTCTCCCTGTTAGCATGCTGGCCCCGGACCACCGTACTGTCCGAACCGTATATATAAAATACCCGCTTGATGTCAAAGGGAATATCCATCCCCTCTCCCTCAATGACCACCAGATTTCCTCTCTCGTCACCGAGATCCGAAAATTCAATTAATCTGTACTGTTCCTCTAATCTCAATCTTATTCTCCTGTTTTTATCAGAAATCATTCAGACAACGGATAACCCGCATCTGTTCCTCTTCTGTCATCCCGCTGTACATGGGAAGCGACAGCACTGTATCCGCATACTTCTCCGTGATCTCCAGATCCCCTTTTTGATACCCCAGATACTCATATGCCTCCGACAGATGAGGCGGCACCGGATAGTGTATAATGGTTCCGATCCCCCTCTTTTCCAGATGAGCGATCAGCTCATCCCTGCGCTCCGCACGGATCACATACTGATGCCACACATGGGTCACACCGTCCCTTACAGCGGGCAGGATCAGCTTTTCATTGCGGAGCAGACCGGTATAGCGGGCGGCTATCTCCCTGCGTTCCTCCGTTAACTCTTCCATATGGGCAAGGCGCACCCTGAGCATAGCCGCCTGAAGCTCGTCCAGCCTGGAATTGGCACCCACCACCTTATTGTAATACCGCTTCTCACTCCCGTAATTGCGGTACATCTTCATGGCCTTTGCAAGCGCCTCGTTGTCGGTGACAATGGCTCCCGCATCTCCGAAAGCTCCCAGATTCTTTGAGGGATAAAAGGAAAAACAGCCTATATCGCCGAAGGTTCCCGTTATTTTCCCGCCCGCGGCAGCCCCGTGGGACTGGGCGCAGTCCTCCACCAGCCGCAGCTTATATTTCCGGCACAGCTCCACGATCTTATCCATGTTCGAACCCTGTCCGTACAGATGCACCACCAGGACAGCCTTTGTCTTTTCTGTGATCTTCTCCTCTATCCTGTCCGCATCTATGTTATAAAATTCATCAGGCTCCACCAGAACCGGCGTCGCGCCGTTGATGGTGATCCCCATGACACTGGCGATATAAGTGTTGCCCTGAACAATGACCTCGTCCCCGCTGCCGATCCCCAGGACGCGAAAAGCCAGCCAGAGAGCGTCCAGCCCGCTGGCAAGCCCCACACAATATCCGGAACCAACATATCGGGCGAATTCCTCCTCAAAAGCCGACACCTCGGGCCCCAGCACATACCAGCCTGAACGCAGGACTCTCAGCGCGGCCGCCTCTATTTCCTCCTGATACTTTTCAAATCCCCTGTCCAGACGGTTTGGCATTATTTTATCAGACATACGCAAAATCTCCCTATTTGTATCTTTTCAGAACCGGCACCGCATTGCCCGGAAACCTCCCGGAAGTAACTTACGGACACCTGTGCGGTTACGAGCCAATGTTCTGCCTGTACGCAATTTATAACGATACAGGCGGGCCGTCGGATC
>CAMWWF010000327.1 GCA_947177885.1 uncultured Lachnospiraceae bacterium | reverse complement strand
AGCTCTAACATCTGAAAGGGTTTTGTCAGATAATCATCCGCCCCCATGGACAGCCCTTTCAGCTTATCGTTCAAACCGCTTTTCGCTGTCAGAAAAATAGTCGGAGTTCCGGCTGCCCTCTCAAGAACCTGATAGCCGTCCAGTCCGGGCAGCATAATATCCAGTACAAGCAGATCAAATTTTCCATTCTCCAGCACTTCTACCGCGGACAGTCCGTCAAAAGCCTGTGTACAATGATGCCCTGTGAGCTTTAGATTTCTGCGTATCAGTTCGTTGATGGAAAGCTCGTCCTCCACGATCAGTATTTCAGCCAATTTTCATTCACTCCCTTCAAGCGTGTCTGATGAATCATCCTCCTGTCTGTACGCCCTGTTTCGGGTGAAAATTTTCATCGAACACACTCAAGATAATAAGACAGTATAGCTCAAAAATGTTTCTGAGTTGTAAATTTTTATCCTCCCACAGAAGCTCAAGACAGAGAATGTCGGGCAAACTTTGTTCGCCCGACATTCTCTGTCTTGGAAATTCTTGATGATCATTAAAAAGAACCGCATTTCACTTCCGGACATATTTGTAAATTCATTCCTGCTATCTGCAAGCCCCTCTCTGCGGTATCTTTAGGAACTGTTCCTTAGATCAAGCACTGATCACTTCAAGATCAATGCATCGCTGTACCAGCAGATTCCTGCATGTTTCCCAGTCCGAATCCACAAAACAATCCTTATACATCCGGATGACTTTCCCATCCCTGAGCATAAGCCATACCTTATTGCCTTTTTCCTTTGTTCCACTGATGTCCGAATACTTGTAATTCACGGAAATATTGCCTTCAAGCAGCAGGATCTGTTCCTCGTCAAAGGCAATCGTCCTGATCCAGTCCTTCTGTCCATAGCTCTTCTCCATAGCCGCATATTGTCTGCCTGCTGCCAGAATATCCCTGATGAACGCGCGGTAGAAACAGAGAAACGCAATGATCAGATATGGGGCAAACCGGAAAACCGCTGCCATCCCTGTGACCACCATCCCAAATATAACCCACATAACAGTGAATCCCGATTTGGGCGGCTTTCTTTTATTTTCCCACAGCCATGACTTGTAAAGTTTCCATGTAACCCTGTATTCATTCTTTATCATTGCGTTATCCTTTTACTTTGCCCGTTATCTTTCCACCAGCTCATCCACACCGATCAACTCACAGGCTTCCCCGGTCTGGCCCTCTATTTTCACATTCTCCAGAGTCAGCTTCGCCACATTTCTGGCAAACAGCCCCCTCTTCGTACTCTCGGGCACCGTTTCTGACATGGCAGGGACGCCTGACCTGGGATTCTCCGCATAGCTGACGGAAACATTCCTCATGACGATCTCCTCGATCTTCTGCTCGGGAAGCCCGTCGAAGAAAGCTGCCGCCACATGACAGTTGGTACATTCCAGATTCTCAAACACCATCTTCTTAATGGAAGGAGTCCTGTCATCCACAGGGTATACGTCTCTGGACTGTACATAAGGGGTATGTCCGTCGGGATCGCAGAAATAGAAGGAATTTACCACCAGCGGAGTCATCACATGATCCAGACCCAGATTGCGGAACGTAATACCGTCCAGGATCGCGTCTTTGCCTCTGCCCCGTCTGGTCTTGATGCGCAGACCTCTGTCCGTGCGGCGGAAAATGCAGTCCTCCACCGTCAGATCAATGATGCCGCCTGCCATCTCACTGCCCAGCGTCACCGCTCCGTGTCCGTCCTCCATCAGGCACTGACGGATCCGGATATTCTCGGACGGCGTCTTATACTTTCTTCCCATATAGATCTTACCGCTCTTTACCGCGATACAGTCATCACCCACCGAGAAATGTACCCCCAGGATATCCACGTTTTTGCAAGACTCCGGATCGCATCCGTCTGTATTGGGGGAGTCTGCGGGGTTGGAGACAAACAGGTCTATCAGCTTCAGATCCTCACTGAAATAGGGATGCAGCGTCCAGGAGGGAGAATTGCATACCTTCACCCCTGCCATGGTTATCTTCCTGCAATTATTGACAAAGAACAGGCGGGGGCGGAAGCTCTCCTTATATTTCATGGGCACCTTCCACCAGTCCTCTTTAGATGCGTTTCCGTTGATGGTGCCCTGCCCGTAGATCACCACATCCTCCACACTGACGCCGCAGATAATGCCGGTATACATGTTTAAGGGATTCCCTTCCCAGCTTCCCAGATTGTAGCCGTCCGTCTCGTCATAGCTCTCGATCCATCCGGGGAAAACAGGGAATCTGTCCATCTCCGTGAACGCTTTTAACTCTGCTCCCCTGGCCAGTTCGATGCGGGTGTGGCTCTTTAGGAACAGGGATGTGATGCGGTAGGTTCCCTCCGGGATCAGCACGCGGCTGTGCTCGGGGCAGGCAAGGATCGCCGCCTGGATGTGATGGGTATCGTCATGCTCCCCGTCTCCCTTCGCGCCGAATCTCCTGACATCCAGAGTCACAAATTCATAGTCTGTCTTAAAAGACAGGCTGCCCGCCTTCTCGGCGCCATCCCATACTTCCACGCTGTACTCCGTGTCCGGCTTTAAGTCATACAACGAAACAATGGTTTTCACCGCAGTCAGCTTTTCCTCCCCGTTGACCAGCACACGGTAGGGCTTCCTTGTATCATAACGGCCTCCGTCCTTTATTTCCATGACAGCGCTTCTGGCTGTGTTCATAACATGAATGATTTCCATAGCTTTCTCCTATTGATTCAATTCTCTCAGATAACAGTTGCTCAAAACTATTCTATATTCAATTCCTGTATACAGGAATTTTTGCTGCATACATTGATTTTTACGGCCTGCAGTTTTTACGACCTGTAACAATTTGGATCAATCGTTACAACTTGTTTCGTCTCTGTGTTTCTATATATTCCCCCTGTCTGCACGCCCCACTTCGCGGCCTGCTGCGCCAAAATTTGGCGGGCGCAGCCCCACTTTGCCTCCCAAATTTGGGGTCTTGCATCCCACAAAGTGTGACGCACACCCCGGAGAAAGCATTTTTCTAACACGATCCGGGACACATTTCCATGCAATTTTGCAGGATAATTTTTTCCATCTGCTCTACAGATAGGACGCATATTTCTCCGCAAGCAGCACATGCGTCTCCCCTGCATGGGCAATGGCTCCGCGGATCAGCTTTTCCGCCTCTTCCTCACCGACGGCGCCGTCAGTAAAATGACCGTCCTTATAACAGTCGGCAATAACCTTTTTCACAGCCGCCTTAAACAGATACACCAATTCTATGTAGTACTCATAAAGCTGGGGAGTCACATTGTCAATGGTGTGGATCAAAGCGTCCAAAAAGCGGGCTGTTGCATCCATGGAGACCGCTTTCCTCTGCATTTCATCCAATACCTGCATCTGTTTCAGCAGATCGGGATAGCACTCCTTCTTATTACATTCCGTCTCATAATAAGCATACACCGGATAGACCCATCTCGCCGCCTCAAAGCAGTCCGGATCCACACTGCTCATGTCGAACAGTCCCTCTCCGGTCCTGGGCAATTGCTTTACCTGCCCCGCTGCCGCTGCCACCGCGTTCCTGTCTTCTCCCGCGATACCCTGCAGCGCAGCCGCTAATTGTTCCTTCATATCCATACCTCCTATAATTACTATATTTTTCTATTTGCTTTTGTCCATCAACAGCGGAAAAACCTTTCGAAATCTACCTTGCACCTGTCAGTTTGTTTATTTCACATTTCCCGGATTCAGATATATTCCCATTTGGCAGTCTTCTCCCTGTGATGATCAAGTTTACGACTCTGTTGGTCATAGTATAACACAGATTCCGAAGGAAAGCACTTTAATTATGAATTACCTTCAGACTCCAGAAATCCATAGAGGAAACTTCCAGAGTGAAAGTCAGAGTTCATGAAAACGACCTTATAGAAAGGATTTCCCTCCCTACAAGGTCGTTTAACCGCATCGTTATCTGTCTGCCGGGGCTGCCCCGTCTTACCTCGGAAGGATAAACGGATATGCCTCAGGATAAAAGGATACTGTCAATGCTTATAAAGTAACT
>CAMWWF010000326.1 GCA_947177885.1 uncultured Lachnospiraceae bacterium | reverse complement strand
CTTTTACTATACTGCAAGGCTCGGCAGTGTGACAAAAGCCGCAAGTGAGCTGGCAATCTCACAGCCTGCCGTCAGCCAGTCCTTGAAACAACTGGAAAAGAGTCTTGGGGTGTCCCTGTTTCAGCGGGCGGCCAGAGGCGTCAGACTGACTGCCGAAGGGCAGTTGCTGTTTTCTTATGTGGAAAAGGGTTATGAGCAGATCGAACTGGGCGTGGAAAAGCTCCGGCAGATGCAGAATCTGGAGCTGGGAGAGGTACACATCGGCGCCAGCGACATGACGCTGCAGTTCTATCTGCTCCCTTATCTGGAAAAATTTCATGAGCAGTATCCCGATATCAAAGTCATTGTCACCAATGCGCCCACACCGGAGACACTGCAGCTTCTCCGGTCCGGAAAGATCGATTTCGGGGTGGTCAGCACACCCTTTGCACAGTCGGAGGACATTCTGTCCGCCGAGGTCAGGGAGATCGAGGATGTCTTTGTGGCGGGCAGGCGTTTTATCTCATATAAAAATAAAATGCTGGATCTGAAGGACCTGGAGCGGCTCCCCATGATCTTTCTGGAAAACAATACCAGCACCCGGAGCTGCATGGACGAATATCTGGCACAGAACGGGGTCACTCTGCACCCGGAGTTTGAGCTTGCCACCAGCGGCATGATCGTTCAGTTCGCGCTGCGGAATCTGGGAGTGGGCTGCGTGGTCCGGGATTTTGCGGCGGAATATCTGGAATCGGGATTGCTTTTTGAACTGAGATTCAATAAAATGATACCGAAGAGAAGCTTTTGTGTGGTACAGAGCAGGAGGAGCGTACTGTCTGCGGCGGCGCGGAAACTGCTGGATATCATGGGATAGATGTGTGAGAAGAACTCACACTGAAGAATCGCAGGCGAACTTGTTCGCCTTGGGCAGCGATTCTTCTCACGGATTGTTTGTGCCGCCGCAGGCGGCATGACTGGGCAGTGTGAGAAGATCTCAGTTTGTTGTCAGACTAAAATATGGAAGGAAATAGGAAAGGCAGGAAGGGAAATATGATTCGCAACATTATTTTTGACATAGGAAATGTATTGACGGATTTCCGGTGGAAGGAATTTCTCCGGGATAAGGGTTTTGATGATCCGATGATAGGCAGGATAGCCAGGGCATCTGTGGAAAGCCCCGTGTGGAGCGAGGTGGACCGGGGCGAATGGGATATGGAACGGCTGATGACCGAATTTGTAAAGCAGGATCCTGAGATCGAGGCGGAGTTGCACGCTGCCTTTGACAATATTACGGGTATGGTCACAAAGCGGGATTATGCCATTCCCTGGATAAAGGAACTGAAGGCGAAGGGATACGGCGTTTATTATTTGTCCAATTTTTCGGAGAAAGCCTATGAGGACTGCGCGGAGGCGCTGGATTTCCTGCCATATACGGACGGCGGTATTTTATCTTATCGCGATAAGGTCATCAAGCCGGATGAGAAAATCTATCAATTGCTGCTGTCGCGTTTCGGCCTGAAAGCGGAGGAGTGCGTCTTTCTGGACGATACGCTCCGGAATGTGGAGGCGGCGCAGAAGCTCGGATTCTACGGAATCTGCTTCCGCACCAGAGAGCAGGCGGAGGAGGAGCTGGGGAAGCTTTACACATGAACGCGGGACAGGCGCCATTCGTGAGAAAAATAGCTGTACCGGAGACGAAATATCTTCTGTGTCCCACAGATGCTGGCGGCACAGGAGAAATTTACGCCCACCCTGTTCCTGTCCTGATCCTCCGACAGAACCTTATCGATAGAGACGCTTATGAGTTCCCCGGTTTTATCACGGAACCGGAACCGCATCGGCGTGATCTTTCCGTCTGTATCGGTACAGGAGATCATTTGTACCGGTATGTCAATGCACAAGATGCTTTCCAGAATAAATCCCCCTTTCAGTAGAAGTGGTTCGTCAAATGCCCAAATGATCATCTGTCTGAGCAGGCCCGGCAGATGTTTCTTTGGGGAATTGGAGTTGCTTTTTATAGCGTATGCCATGATCTATATACCATGTTACGGACAGTTTACCACAAGGAACGTATGTTTGCGTGTGGGAATTTTTTCCGTGTCAAAATGTAAAGGAAACTTGACACGTCTTCTTCGTGCGGTTATAATAAAGATGTAAAGGAACCTTTACAAAGAAGGAGGTATGTGTGAAAAATAGAGTGGAGGAACTGAGGAAGGAGCTGGGCATGAACCAGGAGGAATTTGCGAAGGCAATCCGCGTTTCAAGGCAGACGGTCAGTTCGATTGAAAACGGAAAATATAATCCTTCTCTGGATCTGGCTTTTGTGATCGCGGATTTTTTCGGTAAGACGATTGAGGAAATTTTTATCCATGAGAGGAGCATTGAGAATGAAAAAGAGTTATCTGATTGAAAGTATCATGTTTCTGGCCGGGGGAGTGATCTTTATGGCGGCGGCATTATTGACGGATACTGTGTTGGACAGTCTGTTTGTGGGTTTTGCCAGCGGCGCGGTCTGTGCGGGTATTGCGAATTTCTGCAGATATTTCTACTGGAAGGCACCCCGGAACGCCGAGCGGTATCGGGAAAGACTGGAAGCGGAAAAAATTGAAATGCACGATGAGCTTAAGGTGAAACTGCGGGACCGGTCCGGGCGGTATGCCTATGCACTGGGGCTCGGCGCTGTCAGCGTATCGATAGTGATATTTTCCATACTGGGTCAGATGGAGGTCATCGGTAATTCCCGGCTGATCGTGCTGTATCTGGGGGGATATCTGGTATTTCAGATCGTCGTGGGGCATGTGATCTATCGTCACATGCTTAAGAAGTACTGACATGCGGAGGAAAATGCTCAGGCTGCGTTTGGCGGCCTGAGCATTTCTCAGAGTCATGGATATCGCAGGAGTCACGTAAAACTCTTGCCTGCTATTAGAGCCGTGTTTTGTACCGGCATCTGCCGGACTGAAATGATATCGCAGTCTCCCGGCGAGAAATCACTCTGTTTCGCCGGAGAAATATTTGTGCTTCCTGAGACGGTATGAGATTTAATGTGAGATGTCTGACTTTTTGTCTCTCCCCTCCGCGCCGAAATCCGGGTCGCTCATGGTCTTTTTGCCGGTAAGCTTTCCATACATCCATACATAGATCCAGATCAGGATGGGAACGGCGATTGTTGCGAAAAGGCACATCCACATCAGGCGGCCCGAGGCAGAGCTGTCCACAATGGACACTGCCAGTGTGACAACATAAAGCAGCACCAGAAGGATGACGCCCGTCATGGCAACAATCTGCCTGGAGGTAATTTTGCGCGGGGGATCTTCTTTTTCCCGTGCCGTACTCTGTATGTCGGACAGGTTGGAATGGATATTATTGTCTGTATTCATGTATGCAAGTGACCTCTTCCTGGAAAGTGTTTACGCTTCCGGTTATGTTGAGTATGGCATTATCATATCATTTCCTGAAGATTTTTACAACTTACAAAAGTATAGTAAAAAAACGCAAAAGCTCCATGCAGGTGGAATGAGGTTGGATTGTTGTTATGCCGAGTAAATGAAAACTGAATAGAAAACAGATACACCGGATTGGAAATCAGCCGGAAATGGATGTGATCCGGGCAATGGTTGATGCGAGAATTTCACAAAATCTTACCCAAAAAGAACTTGCGGAAAGGACAGGAATTGATCAGGCAGATATCAGCAAGTTGGAAAATGGAACGAGGAATCCGTCCCTTAAGCTGTTAAAGCGTCTGGCAGATGGAATGGGGATGACTTTAAAATTGGAGTTTGTTCCCAAAAGCCTTTTTTCTAAATAATGTTACTGTCAGGGGACAGTGAATTTAACAGTATGAATACATAATTTCGGCTTTGATGGTGAACAAGTGAGAGCTGTGTTTGCATAGTGTTCAAAAATGAGTTGATGGCTATGGTACTGATCGCCGTTGGGCAAATCATTTATATCCCGTATTTTTGACCGAGTCTTATGTAAAAACAAATACATCAGCACAGAAATGTTCTTACATCTGTTTTGAGGAGGATAAATAAAAATGGCTAATACGATTATAGGTCGTGTTTTGG
>CAMWWF010000325.1 GCA_947177885.1 uncultured Lachnospiraceae bacterium | reverse complement strand
TCCGGTATTTCCACTGTCGTCGGGCTTTCCTTCATTTCCGGTGGTTCCACTGTTGTCGGGCTTTCCATCGTCTCCGGTACTTCCGTCAGGCTGCTGTACGCTTCCGGAATCATCTTCTTCCTTCCGGTCTTCGTCGTCCCGGTCTTCATCCTGATCTTCCGTATCCCCGGCAGGATCTTCTGTCACAGGAACATTCGGAACCGTCACATTGGCTGCTCCTCCGCCATTCTGAACTCCGGAGGTGTTCACAGGTACCTGTACCGCTGTAGGCTTTGACTCAGGCTTGGGTTCCTGCGACGGTGCCGACGTTTGAGACGGCGCCGCTGTCTGAGACGGTGTTTCTACCGGTTCAGAGACAGCCGGTGTCTGCTGAGGCGCAGACACCTCACCCTGCGTCTGCGCCGAAGCGAGCAGCGCCGTTCCCAGATTCAGTTCCCTGCTCTGCGAATTGATCTGTTCCAAACGCTTCATAAATTGCGGATTCAGATTTTCTTCCGTAATCACTTCCCTCTCCACAATAAACTGCGGATCCTGCCCCGCTGTAAACTGTGTATATTCTCCCGCTTCATAAAGAGCAGGCTCCGCGCCGTCCAATCCTACCGCTACCTTTCCATCATAGACCAGTACTTCGATATTTCCTGTGTTGTCATCTCCATTCTTCCGCACCTCAAACACCGTACCGCGGACAGACATGGTAGCATTTGGTGTCACAATATCATAAGAAGAACCGTTTGACAGCGGATTCTGAATCTCGTTCAATACACTTCCCGAATCCAGCCTGATCGCTGTCCTGCCGTTCGCTTCGTCCCCTTCCGCTACAACAGTCATGCTCCCGGACTCTGCAAGCATCACATACTTATCCGAATCCAGCTGAAGCACCGCATAAGCATTCTGCTCCGTCTTCACCGCATCGCCTGAGATCAGGTTCATATTGGAAGAAGCTTCCAAAACCCCTACGCCCTCTCTCTCAATGGTGACTCCGCCGTCAAGCTCTATGATCTTAATAGAGCGATAAGTCTCGTCCTTTCCGTTCAATGCCAGTATCAGCGCCAACACAGCTATTGCCACTGCAGCTACTGTCGCTGTCACAATAAGCATCCTCTTCTGCATTCCCTTTTCTCTCACATTCATACCGTTCACCTCATTGTCTGTTACATGATACTATAACAATTTTATCATATCCTTAATGTAAATATTTGTCAACTTGGTTACCGTACAAACTTGGCCCCAAAGCCATATTTTCGTTACATTTCAACTTGTACAGCACGGTTTCTCCTATCATAAATCCGCCCAGAAAGAATACAATAAACCAAAATGCCAACAGCTTTCTGCTGTATGTTCCGTAAATATAGCCTATGGCGGGCACCCGGTCCACAGCCATCCCATCTGCATAAGAGCTCACATGCTCCGCCGCCCCCGAATCCTCCGGACCAAGTACAATTCTGACTGCACTTTGGTTCTTTTCCGGAGCCAGTATGTCCAACTGATATTGCTGTCCCGGCTCGACCCATGTCTGAAACGGAAATTCATAAACAAGATCCGGCAGCGCAAACTGACACTCCTCCAGAACCTTTCCCTGCCCGTCCGACAAAATTCCGATCAGCACGCCGTCACTGTCACCTCTTACAGCTCCGACGCTTATCTTCATCAGATATCTGTTCTGTGGGACAAAACATTCCGTCAACTGCATGCCCGGCCGCATCTCCAGCTCCTCCTTCTGATACAGGTCGCTCTCACTTACGCCATAAACGGCATAACACAAATACTGCGGAAAAAAACGATACACGATACCGGTAAATATGACTCCAAAGAGAAATCCGATCACTGACAGTAACAGTCCCTTTTTTATCTTATCCCTCATGTTCCGTCACCTCTACTTTAAATACCTCCAATGATTTATGTTCGATTGTGAAAGAACCGGCCGCTTCAACAGTATACCCCAGCTCTTCCAGGCAGGCCTGCATTTTTTCCGTTCCTATTTTCTGTTGCCTGTAATCTATCACATACCATATCTGATGTCCTGCACTCTCCGACAGAAATGTCCTCAATCCCTCTTCTGTATCTTGTCGGAGCAGCTCCTCCGTAAAAATAAAATTGGCATCCGGCAAATAAAAGCGGAAGACGACATCATGTTCACTGGGATCGTCTACGATCATGCAGGCACTTTCATCGACATTATCCGCCAGAAAAGCAACCCACTCGTCCGCAGTGCTGCTCATAGTCTCATCCATCATCATAGTCCCGGCAGATATTCCCCCTACTATTGCCAGGACCAGTACCAATAATCCCTGTGAAATGTCGGAGAAAGCGCTTGTCACTTCTCCCGCTGTTATGGCGGCAAAAAGCGCCATCAATCCCCAGTCAACGTACATATACCGGGTGGCCCACACAGGTGTGACAAAAAGTGAAAAAAGTGCCCCTGCAAGCATGGTACCCCCAAAGATCACTACACATGTGAGCGCATCCCACCTTCTTTTGATCAGGGCCAGAAACAGCAATAAGATCAAAAAGGAATAAAGCACCATACCAGTTCCGTTAAACGCCTCATCCGAGGATTCCATCAAAGCCGCAGGAACCAGTCGCCATTCATCCCAGTTAAAGTCTGTCATCCAATAACTCTCCGCCACACGTCTGCTCTGTGAAAGCAGTATATTCAGCCATGGCAGGTATCCGACTGTTACCAAAGCACCGCCGGTAAGAACAATCCCTGTCTGTTTTCTCTTTTTTATCAAAGTAAGCAAAAGTAAAATAACCCACATTAAAAAAACAGAGATCACCGCATAGTAATGGGTATACATTGCCGCCAGAGTCATAATGCTTCCCACAAGTATATCCCTTTTTCTGTTCTTCTCATAATAGAAAAATAAAAACAGTGCTGACGCTGTGACAAAGAAGGCACCCCACGTATACATTCTCAAAAAAGTTGACTTTTCAAGTGTTCCGTAAGTCATACCGAACCATAGGCTATACAATACCGATACCCTGCATCCCCAGCGTCTTCTGATCAGGACAGCTCCCAGCAAAAGCACATTCAAATACGTCCCCAACGCTGTCACAAGTCTGTATTTTAATAAAGATTCACCACCAAAAAATTCAGATACCTTTAGCATTAAATAGTATAAAGGCGGGTGAACATCTTCCGCCGCTCCCCGAATTATACCGGAAACGCTTCCCCGGACAAGCCCTACGGAATAAGCTTCATCCAGCACGATACTGTTGGATGCCGCCGGGAATGATACGAACAGACAAGTGAGGACTGCTATAATATACGGAATGGCTGCTTTGAATCTCTTCATTATTTACATGATTCCCTTCCTGAAAATGAATCCCTGTTACTGGTGTGCCGGTTGCCTCCGCTCTGCCGCGTCTCTGAGTCTATCCCAAAAAGCCCAGCTGCTCCAGCGCATGATAAAGACCGTTACGGCTTGCCGGCTCCGTCACAAAAGAGGCGCACGCCAAAAGTTCCTTCGGCGCTGTGCTTCCCATGACCACACTGTTTCTCAGATATTCCAACATGGCAAGGTCATTGTTGCTGTCGCCAAAACCATAGGCATCTTCCGCCGAAAGACCATAATAATCCAGTACAAACTGCAGTCCGGTAGCCTTAGAATATCCATAGGGAACAAACTCACGGAAATAACCTCCCCTGTCGATACAGGTAAAATAGTTGTCACTGACCTTTCTGAATTGTTTCAGCTGTTCCGGCTCATGAAACCAGATCACGAATTTGTCGGCGACGAAATCAGGCTGACCCGGATCAATGCTCAGATCGTACCCTCTGTCTACAAAGCACTGATATTGGCGGATCGCCCCTTCACTTTGCAGCGGCCTGATCAGATCATATGCCACTCCCGTACGCGATTCAAACAGAATCTCGACTCCGGTAAGCCTGGCCTGCGCCAGTATCTCTTCCTTTACCGAACGGGCCATGGGCACATGCAGCAGCTCCTGCCCGTCACAATATATATTA
Source organism: uncultured Lachnospiraceae bacterium (assembly GCA_947177885.1). The sequence continues at coordinate 79 of CAMWWF010000325.1, read as the reverse complement.
AGTCCGCAGCCGCACACATAACCGTCAAATCCGATCTCACGGAATCTCATCTCCACGTTATGAAAACAGCGCCCTGTAT
>CAMWWF010000324.1 GCA_947177885.1 uncultured Lachnospiraceae bacterium | reverse complement strand
ATAAGGCTAAATGTCTGCTGTTATAGGGATTGACACGGTTCCAGAAGAAGAGATAGGCCTGACAGGCAGGGTTTATGCGGCGAATGTAACGTTCCATGCGAGGCAGATAACCATAGTCGAAAATGATCACCCGCTTTGCCGTCTTGATATGGGTCTTCCAGCTGCCCCAGAAAATACTGCGGCAGGGGAGACGGAGCAGTTCCATTATTTTATAGAGTATATAGCGGATCCCGGTCTGGGGGATGTTATAGGGCGCAAAGACAATATTGCTGTAATGGGGGAAGAAATATAACTGTGGTTCCGCAAACACAAGGATGGTATCTGATGACTGCATAGTGCTTTCTCCATGTTTTGATAAAGGTTATCCTTATCATACCCGGGCGGGAAAGAGACTGTCAAGATGAAAAGGATTTTCCATATTGATTTTCAGGGTTATTGCCCGTAAAATGCTAATAAGATCATATTCTTAAGATCGGATCTATGACGGGAAAGGTGGACTATAATGGAACAAAAGAATATAATGGTCAGCATTGTTGTGCCGGTATATAAGACGGAAAAGTATCTGGATGACTGTGTGCAGAGCATCCTGAGACAGGATTATCCTTCCTTGGAGATACTGTTGATCGATGACGGGTCACCGGACAACTGTCCTGCGCTTTGCGACGGGTATGCCGAAGCTTATGGGAATGTCCGTGTCATCCACCAGAAGAATATGGGATTGGGTCTGTCCCGCAACACCGGTATGTATGCGGCTCACGGGAAATACATATTTTTTATTGATTCGGACGATTGCCTGGACGGAAGCTCTGCGATCCGCCTGCTGGTGGAACAGGCGGAGAAGGAGCAGGCGGACATTACGGTGGGCTGTTATCGCAGATTTAATGATCATGAAACCAGACAGGTGAACGATCATCATCTTCATGGCGGAGACTATACGAAAACGGTGGATTTCCGTTTCAGGGGATTTTACATGTATGGTCATCTGGCGCATAACTGGGGTCAGCTTTATAAGAAAGAATTTCTGGATGAATATGATCTCAGATGCCGTGATTATCCCTTTACACAGGATAAGGCCCATAATATGTCCTGTTATGTCTATGAACCGAAATATGCATTTATCGGGGACAGTATCTATCTCTATCGCGTGAATGAAGAATCTGTGACGTTTCGATATAAAGAAAATTTAATGCCTGTGTGGCTGGCGATAGCGTCGGACTTTAAGGATTTTTTGAGACAGCGCGGCATAGAGGGGGACTATGGTGATTGGATCTTTCTGCATCTGTTTTTCGGCAGTTTCTTTATTGTGAAGCAGGAGCTGACGTTTGGAAAGCATGGTATACGAAGGGGAATCGATGCGATCAGGCGGTATGGTGAGGAACCCCTTGTCAGAGAAGCCATGGATGCGCTGGCAGGAGGAAAATATTTGGGAGAACTATCGGCTTTTTCATGGCGGCTTATGATACGGACGGGTTCGTGGCTGATCCATATCAGGGCATATACACTTCTGGTCATGGGAATCGTCATTTTGCGGAAGCTGCGCATAGACGGCCGAATGACGGATTCCCGCAATAAAAAGGAGACATAATGAGCACAGGGCTGAGTAAAGAACAGTTGCTTCTATGCGGACTTTTAGGTCAGGCACTGACAGGAAAACATTTCCGAAAGCTGGCCGAATTGTCCCGGAAGGCCGATATGGGAAAGGTGATCCAAACAGCGGAGCGCCATAAGGTGCTCTCACTCCTGTATGGGGAGCTGTGTGAAAAGTGGGAAGAAGATCCCCTGGATCCCACAGATATAAAAAAGATTGGGAATATTTCCCGCGTTGCTGCGAAACAGAGCTACAGGCTTCTCTTTCTGACGCGTTATCTGGTTGAACTGTTAACGGAGGCCGGGATCCCTGTTTTAGTGTTGAAGGGATGCGGTGTCGCAGAGTTATACCCTGTCCCCGAAATGAGGAAATCCGGTGATGTGGACCTGCTGATTCCGGGGGATCGGCTGGAGGAGGTCAGAGAGCTTCTGGCACAAAAGCGGTTCATGGCGAAAAAGGAGCAACATGCAAATCATCATCTGGTATGCCGTTCTCCGGACGGAATAGATGTGGAACTCCACACAATGCTGGCGGAGCCCTTTTCGGATGAAGATATCGATCTGGGTATGAGACGGGTGATCCCTCTTTATTTTACACAGAAGGAAGACAGAGAATGTATGGGAATAAGTCTGCCGCTTCCCTCGGAATCACACCAGGCGCTGCAGCTGTTGTTTCATATGCTGCAGCATTTTCTCCGCGCGGGGTTCGGGTTGAAACTGCTCTGTGACTGGGTGGTATTCTGGAACAGGGATTCCGCGCAGAAAGTGGTTCCTGAATTTATGAGATTGGCGGAAGAATGCCATGTACGCGAATTTGCGGAGGCAGTCACAATTGTGTGTAAAGATTTTCTGGGACTTAGAAGGGATCTGCCTATGGGAAACCGAAGTGACAGGGAATTGGCGGAGGACTTCCTCCGCGATGTGTTTGCGGCGGAGGAGTTTGGCGGGGCGGATAAGGATCGCATGGTTATTGTCCAAAAGAACAGCCTGGGGGCGTATTTTAAAGAGTTTCACTATCAGATGAAGATGAATCACCCAAAGGCATCTCCCTATGTTGTCCTGTGGCCGGCATTGTGGGTGGTTACCTTTGCCGTGTTTCTCCACAATAACCGAAAGTTCCACAGGGGCAGGATGAAAGATATCCTGCGCAGTGCGGGTGACCGCAGCCGTTTGCTGCAGCGGGTGGGGCAGGACCGGAGTGGGGGACGGCGGATCAGGCAGCGTTGAGCTTTGCGAGATGCCAGACCAGGCGGTAACAGCGCATTTTAAGCATAAAAAGAAAGATTTTCGGTTTCAGGGGCAGGGATTTCAGGCGGCATTCCTTTAACAGGATGCTGCCTGAAATTTTCCGGCGGATGTGTTGAACAGCCTCCTTTTTCTGCGGATAATGCTCCATTTCCGACAGTACGGCATTCATTAAAGTATTGGCCGTAAAACCGTTAAGCTGTTCGGCCAGAATCGCAGACCTGCAGCCCAGATGCTGCTTCATGTATTGGCAGACCAGTGAAAGCTGTTCCAGAAAGTCTTCGTTGTACCGGAGACTCATACTGTCTTCCTCACAGCGGTTATAATAGTAGAGTGATTCCCGGCAGAAATAAGCGGACTCCGCACAGTAGACACATTCATAGACAAAGGCATTGTCCTCTGCCAGCGTGATCCGTTCATCCCTGCAGTAATGCGCCTTCAGCAGAGCACTCTTATAGACTTTATTCCAGGCAACGGGATAAAGTCTTTCGCCCAAATAAGGCAGGGTTTTATCGATGATCATATAGGGATAGATTTCCCTTTCCAATCGTTCCTTATCGTAAAATCCTGTTTCGATGCGGCAGGGTATCGGCAATTGTCTGTCAGGGTACTGGCGGATGGCATTAAAAATGAGAATGTCGGGTGCATTGGCACTTATGATATACTTTTGCATGACCTCCAATAATGTAAGGTCTATGTAGTCGTCAGAGTCCACATAACAGATATAGTCTCCTTTTGCCATCCGAAGGCCTGTGTTTCTGGCGCTGACAAGTCCTTTATTCTCCTTGTGAATGACAGTGATGCGGCTGTCTCTCTGCGCATATGAATTACAGATGGCGGGACTGTCATCCGTAGAACCGTCATCCACAAGGATGAGCTCGAATTCCGGACAGGTCTGGTTTAAGATGCTGTCCAGACATCTTTTCAGGTATTTTTCGGTATTATATATGGGTACGATAATGGAAAACATGGTTTTGTCCCCTTTTCTATTTTGCAGGCTTTCGAAATCTCTTTGTGTCTGAATTCCCACCGGCCTTGTTGTCTCCCGGCGACAATGCTGCCGGAATACCTCATTCAGCCGCCCTGCACATGAAGCTCCATCCTGCGCGAAAGACAGCAGAATGAAAAACAGGTAAGGCTGCATCAGGATCAAAAAGCTGTTTTGAGTTTTTTGATGATTTTAGCAAGAGAGCCGTTTCTGATATTGATCAGAAGGTAGATCATATTGA
>CAMWWF010000323.1 GCA_947177885.1 uncultured Lachnospiraceae bacterium | reverse complement strand
GAGATCACCTGCTCATTGGCGCTGGAAGAAACGGAATAGCCCGGACTGCTCTTCCCGGGTACGCTGCCGCCGTTGCCCAGATTGTAGATGGAAAGCATCTCTCTCATTCTGGAAGCCTGGTTGGAAAGCTCCTCACTGGCAGCGGCACATTCTTCACTGGTGGCAGAGTTGGTCTGCACCACCTGTGATACCTGTGAAATCGCCTGCTCAATCTGTCCCACCGCAGTTGCCTGATAGTTGGAAGACTCCGCAATGCCGTTGATAATATATTCGCTCTCCTGAACCACCTTTGTAATCTCTTCCATGGCCCTGGCAGTTTCGCCTGCAATCTTGGAGCCTGCGTTCACCTTTGCAATGGAATCCTCAATCAGCTCGGAAGTCTCCTCAGCCGCCTCCTGGCTCTTGGCCGCAAGGCTTCTCACTTCCTCCGCCACAACCGCAAAGCCCTTTCCGGCCTCGCCTGCCCTGGCCGCTTCCACGGCTGCATTCAGCGCAAGGATGTTGGTCTGGAAGGCAATATCCTGGATGGTCTTGATGATCTTGGAAATGCTCTCGGAGGAGACATTAATATCATCCATAGCGGCTACCATGCTCTGCATCTGCGCATTGCCCATCTTTACATCACCGATGGCGCGGACTACCAGCTGCGCAGCCGAATTGGCCTGTTCCGCATTCTGCCTTGTCTTTTCCGCAATCTCGTCGATGGATGCGGTAATCTCCTGAATGGCGCTGGCCTGCTCCGTGGAGCCCTGTGCCAGAGCCTGGCTGGCGCTGGCCACCTGAGAGGAGCTGATGGTAACCTGAGAACCTGCATCACTGATGTTTGTCAGGGCATTCAGGTTATCCTCCACCAGTTTTTTCAGGGAATGTCCCAGCACGTCCGCGTCGGACTTGGGGTTCACCGTTACGGTGAGATTTCCGTTTGACACTTCTTCCGCAATCTGCGCCTGGCTCTTGATATTTTCAATTACCTTTGTGTATTCATCTACCAGATCACCGAACTCGTCGTTGTTGTATTTCTCCATATGAATGTCAACCCGGCCCTCTGCGATTTCCTTGGCTGCGTCGGAGAGCTGCTTCACGGATTTCTCAATAATCCTAATCAAAGCCAGCGCCACAACCACAGTCACCACTACGGATAACACAGCCAGACAGAGGGTAAAGATCGTACAGTTTCTGATGTAGATATCCTGCTCGGCGGGGTCCGTAATGCCTGCTGCGGCCTTCGTGGTCAAATCACTGAATATGATGTTCAGCACCGTCAGCGCAATAGGAATGGCAAATCCTATTATCATCTTTGTTTTCATTTTCATGTTTTTCATTTTCTGAATACCTCTCAATCTTCATTGTTTACTTTTGAGGGTTCCATGTCGCCGGGATCCTCATCATACAGAAGTTTCTCCGGGTCCAGCAAAAGCTTTACCGTATTTCCTACCTTGCCGATGCCATATACATACCTGTTGTGCCCCTTGTCCCCTCTGCCGATACTGGGGGGCGGAAGAATATTATCCTCCTTCAGTTCTACAACTTCCGCAATCTGTTCCACAATCAATCCCACGGTGGTGGATCTCAAATTGATAACCAGTATGCAGGTTTTGTCGTTATATTCGCACTGTCCCTGCTTGAACCGCAGCCGGACATCCACCACCGGAATAATACGCCCTCTCAGGTTAATCAAGCCTTTGATGTAATCCTCCGTCTCCGGAATCATCGTCACCGTCTGATACTGGATAATCTGCTGTACATACTGGATTTCCAGTCCGAAATACTCCTGACCGGACTTAAAAGTCATATACTTGCCCTTCTGGGTATCGGAATTGTCAACCTGTCCGTTCAAGCTGCTTATCTCACTCATGTGCTTCCCGTTCCTTTCTATTTCATTTTATTTTGTTTCTGCCTGTTCCTCATACCTCCTTTGCAGCTGCATTTGTCAAAATAGCTGCCGGTACCTTGCTTATTCCACCAGGCCGGGGGCATCCAATATCAGGGCAATGCTGCCGTCCCCAAGCTGTGTACAGCCGGAAAGTCCCTTTACCTTTTTGATATAAGCGGGAATCGGTTTCACCACTATTTCCTGTTCTCCAACCAGTTTATCCACAAGAAGGCAGATTTTTCTGTCTTCCACTTCCAGAATCAACATGACTCCGTCTTCCACAGACTCCTGATAATCCGAGAGACCGTACCACTTGCCCAGCCGGATTACCGGATAACATTCTCCCCGAATCATGACATACTCATCACCGTTCGGTTCATTTATCATCATATCCTGCTTTACGCGGATAAACTGCTTAATCACGCCGGTCTCCATTACAAATGAAGAAGTTCCGGTCTCCATCACGATACCGTCAATGATGGCCAGGGTCAGAGGAATCTTCAGGCTCATTGTACTGCCGCAGCCGGGTGTGCTCTCAATCTCCAGGGCGCCGCCGATGGCCTGAATATTCTGCACCACCACGTCCATTCCCACACCGCGCCCGGAGTACTCCGTCACCTGCTCGTTGGTGGAAAATCCCGGCAGCGTGATGAACTGGTAAACTTCCTTATCCGAATACGCGATGTCCGGTTTGCCGTCATCCAAAAGCCCCTGCCTTCTGGCTTTTGCCAGGATCTTATCCCTGTCAAGTCCCTTGCCGTTGTCCTCAACGCTGATCCACACCTTGCCGGCCTCGGTTCTTGCGGACAAAGTCACCTTGCCCTTTTCCGTCTTTCCGCTTTCTTTGCGCTCCTCATTGGTCTCGATTCCGTGGTCCACCGCATTCCTCACCAGATGCATCAGAGGGTCGGAGATATGTTCGATAATATTCTTGTCAACTTCGGTGGACTCTCCCACCATTACGAATTCGATATCCTTCCCCAGCTTTCTGGACACGTCAAAAACAATACGGTTCATCTTCTGGAAGGTATTGGTCAAAGGCACCATTCTCATGGACATAATCACGTTCTGCAGATCCGTGGAAATGGATGCCAGCTGAGCCGCCGCCTTGTTAAAGTTATCCAGATTCAGCCCGGGCACCTTCAGATCCGAGCTCTGAAGCACCACGGACTCGGAGATAACAAGCTCGCCTATCAGATCCATCAATTGGTCCATCTTGGCCACGTTTACGCTGATAAACGAAGCTTTCTCTGTCTTCGGTTTGTCCTTTGCCAGTTTTTTCTGTTTGCCGGGTTCCTTGGACTGAATGACAAAATCACCGGGAGTGATCTGAGGCTTTTCCGGCTCCTTGGCTTTCTTTTCCTCTCCGCTCTCTCCTGCGGTCTCCTGCTTTGCCTCAATCTCCTCCACACTGGACTCCAGATCAATCACCTTCAGAGGCTGATCGTTTCCGAAGTCAAATCCCAGAAGGAATTGGTCGGCGCTGCACTCAAACACATCCACTTTCTCAATGTCATAACCCACTCCGATGATGTCCCGCACCTCGCCCTCGGTGCACTGCGCCTGGAGCAGAATCTTGAATCCCTCTTTCAGAATCGTCTCGCCGCTCTTTTCGTCGGATATGATATCCTCCGGTGAATACAGAATGTCCTCCGCGATTTCCTTCAGCGCATACACGATTTTGTACGCGTGTACATTTGACATTTCCGTCTCCGGAAAGAAATTGACAAATATCTTGTAAAACCTGCTGGCGCTGCTGGCCACAGGCGCAATATAGAAATGCTTGGGTTCTTCGTGCACGTTCTCCGGCACGGCGGCCCCGGTTCCGCCGTTCTTAATGCGGTTCAGGAATTCGTCAAGATTTTTGATCAAATCACTGGCGTCTCCGTCCGGCGAATCGCCTCCGCGGATTTTCTCCATCTCACTGGAAATGAAATCTTCCACCTCCAGCACATGCTCCACCAGTTCCACATGAGGGACATTCTCGGGATGAGACTCCCTCAGGTAAAAAAACACGTCCTCCAGTTTGTGTGACACAGCAGTTATATTGTCAAACATCATGATACCGGAAGAACCCTTGATTGTATGCATGGTTCTGAATATTTCGTTTATGCTGTCTTCATCAAAGCAGTCTGCGTCCTTCTGTTCAAGAACCGTCTCCTGAAGCTGCTCCAGCAGCTGGCCGTTCTC
>CAMWWF010000322.1 GCA_947177885.1 uncultured Lachnospiraceae bacterium | reverse complement strand
GAGATAAGGGGAACCAGATGTCAGCCTCTGCGGAGAATTCGGTAACGGATATGGAGGGAACCGGAGAGCTTTCGGGAACTGCACCGGAAACTGCGCCGTCAGCTACATCTGCATCGGATCCGGAAAGCACGGCGTCGTCGGATTCGGAAGTATCTGACGCGCCCACGGCAGCGGCATCCCCTTCGCCGTCAGCGTCATCTGTGCCGCAGACAACAGCACCTTCGGCTCCACAGACAACGGTACAGCCCGGAACACAGGCATCTGCAACAGTGCAGGAACCCATATCCGGCACAACGGCAATGGAATTTACTCAGAGCAGCGAAGATGTGACGCCGAAGGATGTGATCAATCTTCGTTCCGAGCCGAGTACTTTAAATGCGGATAATATCGTGGCGCAGGCAAAGAATGGTGAGATTCTGAGACGGACAGGTGTGAACGGGGCTACCGGCTGGACAAGGGTGGAATACAATGGTGAGACCCTGTATGCGGTGACACAATACCTGACTACAGATCTGACTTATAAGACACCTGTGCAGGCGGCAAATCCCAACAGGGTGAATACCAAAGACGGAAGGGTTATTCTGTTTACGGACTGCAGTGACAATATCACGCCTAAGGAATATGTCAATCTGAGGACGGAACCCAGCACATCTGAGGGAGAATCCACCGTCCGCTGTCAGATCAGCAACGGTGAAGTGGTACACAGAACGGGCTACAGTCCCGATGCGGGATGGTCAAGAGTGGAATATAATGGTGAGATTTTGTATGTGGTCAGCAGCTATGTGTATACAGTTGAATAGCTTTCTGCCACAGGAAACAGCTCATGCAAAGTTAGCGGGAAGTCCGTGTGTACTTTGACTGCCGGGGAGTCCGCAACTGCACAGAAACGAAAGCTGCCTTGAGATATGCCTCGGCTTTGCAGAGATGCATTGCTTTTGCAGAGGGGCCTGATTGAGCAGAGGTGTACGGTTTTTGCAGAGAAGCATTGCTTTTGCAGAGATGTATTGATAAAGTTATAGCCGCCGAACAACGGCATATCATGAATGAATTTCCTCCGGACAGGGGATAATGACACAAACAAACATTATTCTTTATCCGGAGGGATTTTTATGAATCAGAATTTGGGAAAGGCGAGTGTGAGACCGGAGCATCCGGTCTATATCCTGAACAGTGGAAGTATTGTAGGGACAAAGGAAGGGCAGGGGCCGTTGGGACTGCTCTTTGATATGGTGGGAAGCGATGATATGTTTGGCTGTGAAAGCTGGGAGGAGGCGGAGAGCAGTCTGCAGAAAACGGCGGTTCAGCTGGCACTGGAAAAGTCCAAAGTTAAAGCGGAAGATGTGAAATTTATTTTTGCGGGCGACTTGCTTGGTCAATCAATAGCCACATCATTTGGTATATCCGCATATCAGATACCACTACTGGGTGTATATGGAGCATGTTCAACCTGTGGAGAATCGTTGACCGTCGGGGTCATGACAATAGCAGGAGGCTTTGCAGACAGAGTCGTCTGTGTCACGTCCAGCCATTTTGCCAGTGCGGAAAAAGAATTTCGCTTTCCGTTGGAATATGGGAATCAGCGCCCCTTGTCTGCCACATGGACCGTAACAGGCGGCGGAGCTTTTGTGCTTGGAAACGAGACAGCCCTGTCGGTTTATGGAGCGCGACCTCGGGCGCAGATAGTGGGCATGACCGTAGGGAAGATAGTAGATTACGGATTAAAGGATTCCATGAACATGGGGGCCTGCATGGCGCCTGCGGCGGCATCCACACTGGAACAGCATTTTGTTGACTTTGGAAGTCGTCCGGAAGATTATGACAAGATCATAACGGGAGATTTGGGAAAAGTAGGGCAGACGGTACTGATCGACCTGATGAAAGAGAAGGGTTATGACATATCCGAGCAGCATATGGACTGCGGTATTGAAATTTATGACGGTCAGTCGCAGGATACCCACGCGGGGGGAAGCGGCTGCGGCTGTAGTGCGGTGACGTTGTCCGCATATATTTTGAAGCAGCTGGAAGAAAGCAACTGGAAGAAAGTCCTGTTTATGCCCACCGGGGCGCTGCTCTCCAAGACCAGCTTTAATGAGGGAAAGAGTGTTCCCGGTATCGCGCATGCACTGGTACTGGAGTCCCGAACTTCTTAACACTTCCCGTCATACGCATCCCGTCATCCCGCTAAGACAGGGTGTTGTCCGTCTCTTTGGATTGACGGAATGTTTTGTTTTGGAGTGTTCCTTTTGAGAAGAGTGCACCGGCATTGATCCGTGCGAAACCCGAAAGTTCTCAGGCCGTGTCCAAGGAGGGTCGTACACCCTGCTTTGCGGCCTCAGAACTTTTTCTGTATCCGTTCAGTGACCTGTCCGGAATGTTGCGATGATGCACACTGCGCTCGCAGATCTCGCAAAATTGCAAAGAAATGCGTCCTTGAGACAATGCGTCCTTGAAACAATGCGTTCCAAGGCCAATGTGTCCCAAAGTCAATGTGTCCCAAGGCCAATGTGTCCCAAGGCCAATGTGTCCCAAGGCCAATGTGTCCCAAGGACACATTACAATTCTTGACTTCGCGGGAGGGGCTGTCCGAACTGTTACTTTCTCACATGAAACAGGATATTTTTCTTGACGGAAAATCTTGTAAAATCAGTAATAACAGCATATAATAAAGGGCGGGCCTGAAGACGGTGTTTCTGACAGACGTCTTCGCAGATGGGAACAGAGTATTGGAAGAGTATAAAATATAGGATGAAAGGCTGAAAAGTCAGTGTGGGACTTGTTCGGGAAAAGTGCTTATGCGGAAAATGGAGTTTAAAATGGAGCGCCCCGGGCTGTTGGAGGCGGGGCAGGAGATCACGGTGACGGAAGGACTGCTTCCAAGCAACTATTACTATACGATCGATCCCGCGCTTGCCATGTCCGCCAACATTCCCTTCCGCTATCGGCTTATGAGCAGGAAGGGCACAGTCACGGATGTGGTTGAAAACGCAAGAGGCTTCTATGTGACGGCGGAGTTCGACGAGCCGGAGGTTGCCATGGACAGGTAGATACATACTTTGTGTACCGCAGGTTCCGGGAGAACTGTCTGGCAGTGACGGACTACCTGTTTTGACGGCCGGGGGTTTTTAACGGCCGGAGCAATATATACTGCTACAGCAAATATTAAGTTGCCGATGCCATAATCGTTCTGAACGCATTACGCTTCACACATTGCAGAAAGCTGAAAATATCGGAGACTTAATTTATGCTATACTACTACATCATTGCATTAATTCCTGAGTAACCAGTGCTTGCTGTTCACGCCATCGCCGCGTTGGTGTCAGTCATCATTTACTTTAGTAAATTGACATCGCATCGCCTCCTTCCACCGCCTTGCGCTGACATAGACATCAAGCACTGATTGCTTCAAGATTAACGCAACGATGTACTACATATTTAAAGAAAAGAGGATGAGATCATGTTACAGAAAGTTTCTACAGAAAAGGCGCCTGCAGCAATCGGACCCTATTCGCAGGGGATCATTGCAAACAATATGTTGTTTGCTTCCGGGCAGATTCCCATTAATCCCGCTACCGGCGAGATTGAAGGGGCTGACATTACCGCACAGGCCGAGCAGGTATGTAAAAATGTGGGGGAATTGTTAAAGGCGGCCGGCACTGACTACGCCAATGTGGTAAAGACAAGCTGTTTCCTGGCTGATATGGGCGATTTTGCCGCGTTTAACGAGGTATATGCAAGGTATTTTACCGGGAAGCCGGCGAGAAGCTGCGTTGCGGTTAAGACGCTGCCCAAAAATGTGCTGTGCGAGGTGGAGGTCATAGCCGTGTTATAAGTGTCTGTGCCGCCACGGACAGTGTGATCGGTAAATATGCATAAAACGGAAAAACCGGCAGATACTATTCCAACAAAGCCCAAATTATGTGATACAATTTCGGGTATATAAAGGAGTAGTAAGCAATGATGGATTATGTAAATGCGTTCTGGGTAGGCGGACTGATCTGTGCGTTGGTACAGATCCTGATGGAAAAGACCAAAATGATGCCGGGAAGGATCATGGTGCTGCTGGT
>CAMWWF010000321.1 GCA_947177885.1 uncultured Lachnospiraceae bacterium | reverse complement strand
GTCTGAATAGAGGCAGCTATCGGTACGGAGGAAAAGAGTATTCCATGCTCAAGCACGGATTTGCGAAGAATATGGAGTTTGAGCTTCTGCGGCAGCGGGAGGACGAACTGGGCTTTATGCTCCGGGCGGATGAGAGCACAAAGGAAATGTATCCTTTTGATTTTGAACTGGAGATCGGCTATCGGTTTGACAGAACAGATGAAAATAAGCTGGTGGTTTCGTGGAAGGTCACAAACCGCGGCGGACAGGAAATGTATTTCAGCATCGGCGGGCATCCGGGTTTTTTGTGCCCGCCTGACGGCAAAGGGGTGCTGACGGATTGCAGGCTGCTGTTTGACACAAAGGATAAGATCATATCCCGTGTGGTGGGGTCTGGCAGTCTGCTTTCAGAGCATACGCGGGAGTATATCCTGCGGGACGGAGTACTGGATATCACGGAGGATCTTTTTGCTGAGGATGCGCTGGTCATAGAGCAGGATCAGGTGCATAAGATATCGCTCTGTGACGGCAGCAGCCGGCCTTTTGTAACAGTCAGCTTTGACGCGCCGCTTTTGGCCCTGTGGGCGCCCGCCAAGAAGAATGTACCGTTTGTCTGTGTGGAACCATGGTATGGAAGAGGCGACAGAGAGACTTTTGCGGGGGAATTGTCCCAGCGTGAGTATGGGAATAAGCTTGCGCCGTCCGAGGTGTTTTACGCAGAGTATACGATTGAGGTTTGAGGGACATCTCCGGAGGATTTCGGATCCGGAGCCGTATCCGGTGTCGGCCGGCGGAAAAAGTAATGTAAAAAAAGTGCTGAGTCATGGGCAGGAACCTGTGGTTTGGCACTTTGTTTATATGGCTGTTCCTTTCTGCAAATATTTCGACACAACAGTTCAGACAGGTAGCCGGGCTGTTACATTTCGCTCCTGCATCCGACTGTGATCTCATGATCCGCAACGAATTATCTGTATGCCGAAGATTGTGAAGGAATGAGTTGAACTATGCCATTTCTTTGCCGTTTGTCACGGGGGGAAGCGTTAAAAAGAAATAGCACACAGGGGATAATTTTGGCAGATTTACATGCTTTTGGGGTCGTGGTATTATTAGATGGAAACGAAATGAGAGCAGAAACGTTAAGATGCCATAAAGGAAGTTATTCATGAAAGACAAGCTATTCTACAAGCATATCATACTCTATGCCTCACTGTTGCTTTTGCCCGTAGTGGCGTTCTCCGGATTTATGCAGATCAGCATACTGGAAAAGATCAGGCTGAACTATGCCTATCAGCTGGAAAATCGGATGATAGGGTGTGCCAATGATCTGGAGGGAGTATTCAGCAGTTTGGACACGGTGAGGGTTAACGTGGTCTATGGTGACAATTTTTCGTTTAACAGCGATCTGTCAAATGTTGAGGAAGCCAAGGAAGTGCTGCGGGAGCTGCAGAGCTTTGCCATCAATAATCCGATCCTGAAGGAGGTTATTTTCTGGTACGAGGGGGATGAATTTGCCTATCTTTCCACCACCAGTACTTTCCGAAAGGATAAGCTGCGGGAGCTGTACCCGCTGTTCGCATTGAAAAGCGTGGATGATATTTTGGAGGAGGAGAAGAACGGTCATGTGGAAACGTATCTCTTCCAGACATTTCCTGAGGGGACGGTACCTGTCAGGACCATATGTCATACTTCCGTGCTCATAAACGGCAGGAGAGCCCTGCTGATCTTCCTGATGAAGATGCCGGAGGCGGATATCCTCGATAATCTTGTTGTTTATGACCGCCAGGGGAATATCCAGTATTCCTGCAATATGGACGAGGGACTGTCTGAAATGCTGAGGGAAGGTACCCTGGAGGGGTATTATGAGATCAGGGTGGAGAAGGAAAGCAGGATTTACGTACAGTACTATAATCCCGACATTGTCTATGCCGATTTCATGAGGATCCGCCATCTGTATTGGTGCATTATAGTTTTTGTCCTTGTGGTGGGGGTGGTACTGATCTTTTTCGGGATCAAGAATAATCTGCTTCCCATGCTGTGGCGCAGACAGGAACTGACCAATGCGGTACAGTTTAATTTTTTGTACAATCTGCTGAAGGGAAAATATGCCCGGGAGGAATTTGAGGAGAGGGTGGAAAAGGACGGCATGTTAAACCTGAGGGGGGATCTGTATTTCCTGATCGTCTTTCTCTTGCAGGAGGATGAGGCGGCGAAGGATAATGAAGAGGTGGAGGCCGTGCTTCACAGATATCTCAAAGGTTACATGATCGAACTGCCTGAGGAGAGAAAATTCGTCTATGTGGGCGCCATGGACAGGGGAAAAGCAAAGAATTACCGGGAGTTTACCTGGTTTATGTGGAAGGATCTGGAGCGGGAGACGAAGATCGATATTTCCTTCTCCTTCAGTCCGCTCTTTGAAAATATTGACGATATTCAGCAGATCTTCCTTAAAACAGTGCTTTCCATGGAGTTCAAGTTTGCTAAGGGCAACAGTTGTTACATTGACTCGGAGCAGGTGCTGGACGAGGAGCTGGTGGAGGTAACGAAACCGAAGAAGCTGATAGAGCAGCTGCTTTTGAATACCCGGCTGGCGAATACGGAGGAAGTGAACCGGATCATGGATGAGATCAACAGTCATGTGAAGACTTCCGGAATGCCGCCGGTATATTCCAAAATGGTGTGCTACAATCTGATCATGCAGGTGATGGAGCTGCTTCATTCCTGCGGTATGCTGGAGAATGGGGAACGCGTTTCCTATTCCGTGGTCATGGCGCGCACCGATACGGTGGACGAGCTGACGGACAAGATCCGCAATATTGCCAACAATATCTGTCTCTTCCTGACGGAGAAAAAGAAAAAGGACAGTGAGACGGAGATTGCCGGGATTGAACAGTTCATGCGTGAGAATGTACTGTTGGAGAAATTTTCGGTGCAGTATATGGCGGACTGGTTTGGAATGTCGCCTTCAAACCTGAGCAATTTCTACAAACAGAAGACAGGTATGACCATCATGGAGCGGGTGACGGATATCCGTATGAAACAGGCGGAGGAATATCTTCTGGATGAGGACAATCCCATGACGCTGAACGAGATCGTGGAGAAGATCGGATATAACAATACATCAAGCTTTATACGGAAATTTAAGAGCATCTACGGTGTGACGCCGGGACAGTTCGTGAAAGCAAAAAAGGAAAAATAGACCGGAAAAGCGAAACCGGGAAGACAGGTATTACGGTACCTGTCTTTTTTTGTGGTATGACGGGCACCCAAATGAAATATGTCAGCAGGCTGACAGATACCCGGCCTGCGCTGCTATTGTTTGCAGGCGGCATCATCGGAATGTGCCGAAATTCAGCATATGAAAAGTCGTTGTAAATGGCACATTTTGAATAAATCGGCTTATTTATTTTGCATATGAACTGTGTTAAATTCAAAACAGAAGGATATTTGACGTCAAGATCATCAAAACAGAAAAATAAGGAGAGGAGAAAGTAAAGATTATGGAAACTGCTAAAAAAAGCTGGGTACACAGATGGAAAAAAATGCTGAAGCGTGATTACCATCTGATCCTGCTCTGTGTGCCCGCACTGGTCTTTATCTTTATCTTTAATTATGGTCCCATGTATGGTATTCAGATGGCCTTCAAGGACTACAATTCAAGAAAAGGAATCTGGGGGAGTGAGTGGGTAGGATTTGAACATTTTATTCGATTTTTTAATTCCCCTGACTTCTGGACTATATTGGGAAATACGCTCTGGATCAGCCTGTATGAACTTCTGGCGTCGTTCCCTTTCCCTATTTTCCTGGCCATTCTGGTGAATCAGGTAACCAGGACAAAATTTAAGAAGACCGTGCAGATGGTGTTGTATGCTCCCCACTTTATATCAGTGGTTGTACTCTGTGGTATGCTGAACGTATTCCTGAGTCCCTCCACCGGTATCATTAATAACCTTCTGGCATCCATGGGGCTGGAAAGGATTTTCTTCCTGGGGCAGGCAAATCTCTTCGATGATGTGTATGTGTGGTCGGGAGTGTGGCAAAATTCCGGATGGGGAATGATCATTTACCTTGCGGCACTGACCTCCATAT
>CAMWWF010000320.1 GCA_947177885.1 uncultured Lachnospiraceae bacterium | reverse complement strand
AGGCGGGGCACGTTATGTGTGAAAACGGCCTGCAGAGATGACGGGTGGACCGTAACGACAGACAATACAGTTCGATAGGAGTAACGATGATAGATGTTATTGTTTCCATAATGTGTGTTATCATAATGGTATGTATCTGGTTTATGCTGTACGACAGCAACCGGTTCACAGTCAGGACACATGAAGTGACGGATGAGAGGATCCGCAAGCCTTTGCGTGCAGTGATGCTTGCGGATCTGCACAATAAATGTTACGGAAAGGAAAACAGGAGGCTTCTGGAGGCAATCAGGGCGTGTAGTCCTGATTGTATCATGATAGCAGGCGACATGCTTACCGCCAAGCCGGGAAAAAGTTTTGAGACGGCGCTGCATGTGCTGAGGGAGTTGGCAGGGGAATATCCTGTCTATTACGGGAACGGCAACCACGAACATCGTTTGAAGCTGTATCCCTACAGTTATGGAGATATGGCGCAGCGGTATGAAGCCGCCCTGCGGGAGATTGGAATAGAGCGTATGGTGAATTCCCATGTCTCCCTGCAATCCCATGGGATCGTCATCTACGGATCGGAGATAGACAAGTTCTATTACAGGCGATTCCGGGTACCGTTCATGGAGCCTGATTATCTGGATCAGCTTTTGGGGAAGCCTGATCCGGATGCTTACAATGTGCTGATCGCTCACGATCCCGATTATTTTCCCTGTTATGCGGAATGGGGGGCTGACCTGACCCTGTCGGGACATGTGCATGGAGGGATCGTCAGGGTTCCTTTCCTGGGCAGGGGAATTGCCTCTCCCAACATCAGGCTTTTCCCAAAGTATGATGGCGGTCTCTTTCACGAGCGTGGGAAGACCATGCTGCTGAGCAGGGGGCTCGGGATACATACGATTCCCTTCCGACTGTTTAATCCGGGAGAACTCTGGGTTGTAGACTTCAGACCCGGCAGCGCGCCATCCTGTGGAACACGGGAATAGCAGGCGGTACAGTACACTGGGAGGCGGAAACGTAAAACACATGTTCTTTCTTGCATTATATGGTAAAAATCGGTACAATAGTGGACGGTGGGCAAAAAACAAATTACCGTCCACTGTGTGACCAGTAACAGGAAAGGTGTCTGCAAGAGCATGGCAATACCCGTAAAGCTTGAAGTGTTCGAAGGCCCATTGGACCTTCTGCTTCATTTGATAGACAAGAACAAAGTGGATATTTATGATATTCCCATCGTTGAAATCACGGAGCAGTATCTGGATTATATCCGGCAGATGGAAGAGAGCGATATGAACGTCATGAGCGAGTTTCTGGTCATGGCGGCGACGCTGATCGACATCAAATGCCGTATGCTCCTTCCCAAGGAGGTCAATGAGGAAGGGGAGGAGGAAGATCCCAGGGCAGAGCTGGTGCAGAAGCTGTTGGAATACAAGATGTACAAGTTTATGTCCTTTGAACTTCGTGACCGTCAGGTGGATGCAGCCAGAAATATGTACCGGGAACAGAACCTCCCGGAGGAGGTGGCTGCTTACCGGCAGCCCATCAACTATGAGGAACTGGTGGGGGATATGACTTTGAACAGGCTGCATGAGATCTTTAAATCCGTGGTGCGGAAGCAGGAGGATAAGATCGATCCCATCCGAAGCCAGTACGGCAATATCGAGAAGGAAGAGATCGACATGGATGTAAAGATGTTGTATGTGGAGGCCTATGCCAGAGAACACAGAAGGTTCAGCTTCCGGAAACTGCTGGAGAAGCAGTCCAGCAGGATGGAGATCATAGTTACATTCCTGATCATTCTGGAACTGATGAAGACCGGTAAGATCCTGATCAGTCAGGAACATATTTTTGACGATATCATTATTACCGCAACATAGGAATTATGATGCAGACTTTGCAACATGCTCCCAAGATTGAAATTACGGCATGGGTGTAAGAACGCGGATACGGCGTTTTCCCATGGATCCGGATCGCCGCGGGACGGCGGCATGGAGGTTAATATGGACAGGACTAAGGCGCAGGCTGTGATAGAAGCGGTGCTGTTCACCATGGGGGAATCCGTGGAGATCAGCAGGCTTGCCGATGTGATAGAGGAAGATGTAAAGACGACGAAAAGTATTTTAAAGGACATGGAGAAGTATTACGAAGCGGAGGATAAGGGCATTTTCCTGACGTATTTCGACAGTTCCGTCCAGCTCTGTACCAAGGCGGAGATGTACGAGTATCTGATCAGGATCGCCAAAGCGCCCCGGAAGATGTCGCTGACGGACACGGTGCTGGAGACGCTTTCCATCATTGCGTACAAGCAGCCTATCACCAGGGTTGAGATCGAGCGTGTCAGAGGTGTCAGCTGTGACCATGCCATCAACAAGCTTCTGGAATATGATCTGATCACGGAGCTGGGACGGCTGGATGCGCCGGGGAGACCTCTGCTGTTCGGAACCACGGAGCAGTTCCTGCGTTGTTTCGGGGTGGGGAGTCTGGAGGAGCTGCCGGAGTTAAATCCCGTACAGGTGGAAGAGTTCAAACAGCAGGCGGAGGCGGAGGTTCAGCTGCAGTTGGATGTATAGGACAAGGAAACAGTCTCATATATTATAAAAAATCCCAAAGAAGTGAGAGTGGATGAAAAAGAATATAGGGGGCTTTTTTTGTGCCCTGCTTCTGGCGCTGACCAGTTCGGTGACCGTGTATGGAACAGAGCAGACCGGGGAGGATCCTGCGGGAAATATCTCCCTGTATGCGGCGGCGGCGGTGCTGATGGATGCGGATTCCGGAAGAGTGCTGTATGGGAAGAATGCGGATACACCCATGGCCATGGCCAGTACGACCAAGATCATGACCTGCATCCAGATACTGGAGCATGCGGATCCCGAGGAAACCCTGACTGTTTCCGCATATGCGGCGGGCATGCCCAAGGTGAAGCTGTACATAAAACAGGGGGAGGAGTACCGGGTGGGAGATTTGCTCTATTCCCTGATGCTGGAATCCCACAATGACGCGGCAGTGGCTCTTGCGGAGCATGTGGGCAGGAAATATCTTCCGGAGGAACTGCGGGAGAAACCGGTATCCGAGTATACCGCGGAAGAGAGCAGGATGGCGGTGGCCGCTTTTGCGGCGCTGATGAATGCGAAGGCGGCGGAGCTGGGCTGCGAAAATACATGGTTTATCACGCCCAACGGCCTGGATGCCACGGAAACCATTACGCTGCAGGACGGCAGTACGGTGCAGAAGGAACACAGTACTACAGCGGCGGAGCTTGCCCGGATCATGGCATATTGCATCGGGGAATCCCCCCAGAAGGATGCGTTCCTGCGGATCACCCGGGCGGAAAGCTACAGCTTTTTCGCTAACGGGCGGGACTTTTCCTGCAACAATCACAATGCCTTTCTGTCCATGATGGACGGCGCCCTCAGCGGCAAGACCGGATTTACCAACAAGGCGGGCTATTGTTATGTGGGTGCGCTGGAGAGAGACGGCAAAACCTTTGTGGTGTCGCTCCTTGCCTGCGGATGGCCCAACAATAAGACCTATAAGTGGAGCGATACCAGGGAACTGATGGAGTATGGGCTGGAAAATTACTCTTACAAAAGTTTTCTGGATGAGGGAACAAGATTTGATGAGAAGCTGCTGCAGCCCATTCCCGTGCAAAACGGCCGGACTGATATTCTGGGAGCAACGGCATATACCGGTATTGAAGTGGCCGGAAGAAGATCCGGCGGGATTGACAGCGCGGAGGCTCCGACGCCCGGAGAAACGACGGGAAATGACAACGCGGAGGCTCCGACATCCGGAGAAGAGGCGGGAAACGACAATGCGGAGTCTCCGACGGCCAGGGAAACGGTCGGGAATGGCAATACGGGAGCCCGGATAGTCCGGGAAGCGGGAGAGGATGACACCGGTGCGGCGGACGGGGAGAGGCTTGGACTTCTGCTCCGGGAAGACGAACAGATCCGGGTGGAATACGATTGGAGCAAAAGCCTGGAAGCTCCGGTAAAGCAGGGGACGATGGTGGGAAGCATCCGCTATATCGTGGATGGAAGAGTCTATCTGACCGAAAATATCGTCACCACACAGAATGTGGAAC
>CAMWWF010000319.1 GCA_947177885.1 uncultured Lachnospiraceae bacterium | reverse complement strand
CTTAGGAAGCTGCACCTTATCCAGATGCCAGATTTCATCCACATATTCCTGAATGGTTCTGTCTGAGGTGAACTTGCCGGAGCATGCCACGTTCAGGATGGCGCTCTTTGCCCAGCCTTCCGTATCTCTGTAAGCTTCCTCAACCTTCTTCTGAGCCTCCGCATAGGCCTTGAAATCCTTCAGAATAAAGTATGTGTCAGCCTTGTTGGTAGACAATGTATTCAGCAGCGAATTGTACAAAGGCTTAAACAGTTCCCTGTCGGAGCTGTAGCTTCCGTCAGTAAGCTGTGTCAGCACCTTATGGATATCCTTGTCGCTCTTGAAAATCTCCATGGGATCATATCCGCCCTTTGTCTCGAAGTGAATTACTTCGTCGGAGGACAGTCCGAAGATAAAGGCATTCTCCCGTCCCACTTCTTCCACGATCTCCACATTGGCGCCGTCCATGGTGCCCAAAGTCAGAGCTCCGTTCAGCATGAACTTCATGTTTCCGGTACCGGAAGCTTCCTTGCTGGCAGTGGAAATCTGTTCCGACACATCCGCAGCCGCAAAAATAATCTCCGCGTTGGAAACATTATAATTCTCAATAAACACAACCTTGATTTTGCCGCCGATGGAAGCATCCTTGTTTACCACATCTGCCACGGCATTGATCAGCTTGATGGTAAGCTTTGCATTGCGGTAGCCTGCAGCCGCCTTGGCGCCGAAGATAAAGGTTCTGGGGAAGAACTCCATATCCGGATGGGCCTTCAGCTCATTGTACAGATACATCACATGAAGAATGTTCAGCAGCTGCCTCTTGTATTCGTGGAGACGCTTTACCTGAACGTCAAAGATGGAGTCAGGGTCCACGTCAATGTCATTGTGCTCTTTGATATATTTTGCCAGACGAATCTTGTTCCGGCGCTTAATCTCCATAAATTCCTTCCTGG
Organism: uncultured Lachnospiraceae bacterium; assembly: GCA_947177885.1. The sequence continues at coordinate 3,140 of CAMWWF010000319.1, read as the reverse complement.
CCTGTTTGTCCTCCGCCAGCGGCTTCAGTCCGCCTATCCGGGGCAGATCCGTGATCCAGCCCTCACCTACTTTGGAGGTCACCCAGTCTGCCAGCAGGGGATTGCCGTGCAGCAGGAAACGTCTCTGTGTAATACCGTTTGTCTTGTTGTTAAAGCGCTCCGGGAACATCTCATAAAAGTCGCGGAGTTCCTGATTCTTCAGAATGTCCGTGTGAAGCCTTGCCACACCGTTTACGGAATAGCCCGCCACAATAGCCATGTGCGCCATCTTTACCTGTCCGTCATAGAGAATGGCCATTTTGCGGATCTTTTCCTGAACATCCACACCGTATACCTTGGAGTATCTCTCTTCGATCTGCCTTACAAATCTGCGGTTGATCTCCTCGACAATCTGATAAATCCTGGGAAGCAGCCTGGAGAACAGGTCAATGGGCCATTTCTCCAGCGCCTCTGCCATAATGGTATGGTTGGTATAAGCACAGGTCCTGGTGGTAATGTCCCAGGCCTCGTCCCAGCCCAGATGATACTCATCCAGAAGGATGCGCATCAGCTCAGGCACAGCCACGGTAGGATGGGTGTCGTTGAGCTGGAAGGTCACCTTCTCAGGGAAGCGGCGGATATCGTCGTGCTTCCTCATGTATTTCTCCACAGCCTCCTGTACGGATGCGGAGATAAAGAAATACTGCTGCTTTAACCGCAGTTCCTTGCCTGCGTAATGATTGTCGTTGGGATAAAGCACATCCACCAGATTTCTTGCCAGATTTTCCTGCTCTACTGCTTTGCTGTAGTCTCCCTTATCAAAAGAGTCCAGCTGGAAGCCGCCCATGGATTCGGCATCCCAGATACGAAGGGTATTCACAATGCCGTTGCCGTATCCCACAATGGGCATATCATAGGGAATGGCACGCACCGCCTGATAACCCTCCTGAACAAAGCAGCTCCTTCCCTCCTCGTCACAGCGCATGGCCACATGGCCGCCGAACTTTACGGTCTTTGCATACTCCGGCCTGCGCAGCTCAAAGGGATTTCCCTCCGCCAGCCAGTTGTCCGGCACTTCCACCTGGAATCCGTCCTGGATCTTCTGCTTGAACATACCGTAACGATAGCGGATGCCGCAGCCGTAGGCGGGATATCCCAGCGTAGCCAGCGAATCCAGGAAACATGCTGCCAGACGTCCCAGGCCTCCGTTGCCCAGCGCCGCGTCCGGCTCCTGGTCCTCCATCACATTGATATCCATGCCCAGTTCTTCCAGCACCTCCCTGGCTCCCTGATAGGCCTGCAGGTTAATCAGGTTGTTTCCCAGAGCACGTCCCATCAAAAACTCCATGGACATGTAGTAAACCATCTTGGGATCTTCTTTGTCATACGCTTTCTGCGTAGTCATCCAATTACCGATAATCCGATCTTTAATGGCCATGGAAGCCGCCTGAAAAATCTGCTGGGGAGTGGCTTCCTCCAGAGTCTTACGATACATGGTCATTACATTGTACAAAATACTTCTCTTAAAAAGATCTTTGTCAAACTGGTTTTTCTTTTCTTCCGCACTGTTTTCCGTTGCTGCAGCGGCCTGTGTCTCCTCCGCAGGGACTGCGGCTGCAGTGGTCTCTTCTGCCGTTTTAACGGCATTTTTTACCTTCTTTATCATTCCTGGTCTCCTTTCGCTCCAATACCTGCCAAAGCTATTTTGTATTATACCAAAAAAAGCCTTCCGTTCCAACTGCTTTTTACAATTTTATTTTCTCCAGGGAAATAACAACCTTCTCACCGTTCACATTCCACTCTCTGGACACTGCAAAATCCGCTTCCGCTGTCAGTTCCTCCGCCAGCACTTTTCCGGAGATGGAATCCTGATTGCGGGCGGCAATCTCCGCCAGCTTTTCGTTGCCGTTGACAGATACGCGGATGTGGTCCATCACCTCAAAGCCCGCGTCCTTCCGCATTGTCTGGATCTTGCTGATGAGCTCGTAGACAAAACCCTCCTGAATCAGCTCTTCCGTCAGATTGGTGTCCAGTACCACAGTCAGTTTGCCGTTCTCCTGAGATACATAACCTTCCTTCTGCGTCATATCGATCAGCAAATCTTCTTTTGTCAGTTCCACGCCGGCGCCGTTCACTTCAAAGGCAAGCTTTCCGTTTTGATTCAGCTCATCCATGGCGGCGTTTCCGTCCAGAGCCCCAAGGGTCTTCTGAATGCCGCCCAGCTGTTTTCCGTATTTGGGCCCCACCGTCCGCAGCTGCGGCTTGAAGGTATAAGTGGTGTAATCCCGCACATCCTCCGTGTAAACCACTTCCTTCACGTTCAGCTCATCCTGAATGATGGCGGTGTAGAAGCTGTCAAGACCTGCCTTCCCGGCTTCCGGACAGTCTGTTCCTCCCGCCGTTTTCACGTACATCCTGCCCACAGGCTGGCGGTTCTTGATGGCCGCTGCGTTCCTGCAGGCTCTGCCCAGCACCACAGCCTCCAGCACCTCTTCCATATCCGCTTCCAGTTTTTTATTGATAAATTTCTCTTCCGTTTCGGGAAAATCGCACAAATGGATGCTCTCCGGCGCCTCCGGGTCGGTACTGCACACCAGGTTCCGGTAGATTTCCTCGGTCATAAAGGGAATCATGGGAGCCGCAGCCTTGCAGACAGTAACCAACGCCGTGTGCAGGGTCATGTAGGCATTGATTTTGTCCTGCTCCATACCCTTTGCCCAGAAACGCTCCCTGCTGCGGCGCACATACCAATTGCTCATTTCCTCCACAAAATCCTGCAGAGCTTTGGCCGTCTCGGTGATGCGGTATTTGTCCAGATTATGGTCCACCGCTTCCACCAGGGTATTCAGTCTGGACAGAAGCCACTTGTCCATCACAGGCAGTTTTTCGTATTCCAATGTATGTTTTGACGCATCAAATCCGTCTATATTGGCATAGAGCACAAAGAAGGTGTAGGTATTCCAGAGCTTATCCAGGAACTTGTGCTGTCCTTCCAGAACCGTCCTGCCGGAAAACCGCTTGGGCAGCCAGGGGGCGCAGCTGCTGTAGAAATACCACCGGATGGCGTCCGCGCCGAATTCCTCCAGGGCCTCAAAGGGGTCCACCACATTGCCCTTGGACTTGCTCATCTTCTGGCCGTCCTCGTCCGCCACCAGACCCAG
>CAMWWF010000318.1 GCA_947177885.1 uncultured Lachnospiraceae bacterium | reverse complement strand
CACCAAAGAGCTAAAGCTCTTGGCAGATGGAAATTCAAGCAAGTCATTTGGCGAAATATGAACGGTACAACACACTAGGCCACGAATCGGTAATGTCTCTCAGATTCTGTGTCATTTATGGAAATACGGATAATCCCTGTTGCACTTTCCGTGAAAAGGTAATAGAATAAAACATTATATGCTTGTCTGCAAAGCGGCCAGGCATATGCAATGTTGAATAAAAATATGTATTCAACCGGGAATTTGTGCAGAAGCGTCACATATTCCATCGGCAGTATCAGAGCGTGTTTGAAAAATGCTTTCTCTAAGGTTTGAGTCACACTTTGTGGGATGCAGGACCGGGAAATGATTTTTCAAACACGTTTCAGGCAAAAAGCGCTTCGGAATGGAGGAAAAAATGAAGATCAGAACAAGATATGCGCCCAGCCCTACAGGCAAGATGCATGTGGGCAATTTAAGGTCTGCGCTGTACGAATTTTTGATCGCAAGGCATGCGGGCGGCGACTTTATGCTACGCATTGAGGATACCGACCAGGAACGTTTCGTGGAGGGTGCTACGGAGATCATTTATCGTACATTGGAGAAGGCGGGGCTGGATCACGACGAGGGTCCCGATAAGGACGGAGGCTATGGTCCCTATGTCCAGAGCGAGCGCATCAAGACCGGCATCTACATGAAATACGCCAGGAAATTGATCGAGAAGGGTGAGGCATATTATTGCTTCTGCGATAAGGAGCGCCTTGCGTCCCTTAAGACGGAGGTCGTGGAGGGGAAAGAGATTTCCATGTATGACAAGCATTGCCTGTCCCTTTCCAAAGAGGAGATTGATGCCAATCTGGCGGCGGGGAAGTCCTTTGTCATCCGTCAGAATATCCCCAATGAGGGAAGCACTACTTTTCATGATGAGCTTTACGGGGATATTACCGTGGAGAACGCGGAACTGGACGACATGATACTGATCAAGTCGGATGGATTCCCGACTTATAATTTTGCCAACGTTGTGGACGACCATACCATGGATATCACCCATGTGGTGAGGGGAAATGAATATCTGTCGTCTTCCCCCAAGTATCAGCGTCTGTATGATGCTTTCGGCTGGCAGAGCCCGGCGTATGTGCATCTGCCGTTGGTTACCGACGAAAATCATAAGAAGCTGGCCAAGAGAAGCGAGAACGGTTCCTATATCTTCGAGGAGATGGTGGAGCAGGGCCTTCTGCCGGAAGCCATTGTGAATTATATCGCACTGCTGGGATGGAGTCCGGAGGACAATCAGGAGATCTTTTCCATGGAGGAACTGATCAAAAAGTTTGATTACCTCAGGATCAGCAAATCTCCCGCGGTGTTCGACTCCGTGAAGCTCCGTTGGATGAACGGCGAGTATATCAAGGCCATGGATTTTGACCGGTTCTACGAGATGGCGGAGCCGTATCTGAAGGAGGCGCTGAAAAAAGACCTTGATCTGAAAAAGATCGCAGGTATGGTGAAGACCCGTATCGAGGTATTCCCTGACATTGCGGATCATGTGGACTTTTTTGAAGCACTGCCTGAGTATGATGTGGCAATGTACACTCACAAGAAGATGAAGACGGACAGAGCGTCCTCGCTGGAGGTATTAAAGGAAGTTCTGCCCATTTTGGAAGAGCAGTCGGATTACAGCAATGACGGGCTGTATCAGAGACTGTTACAATACGTTGAGGCGAAGGGCTGTAAGAACGGATATGTGATGTGGCCGATCCGTACTGCGGTTTCCGGTAAGCAGATGACTCCCGCAGGCGCTACCGAGATCATGGAAGTGCTGGGCAGGGAGGAGAGTCTGGCGAGAATCCGAAAGGGTATCGAAAAGCTGGAAAATGACTGATCTTTCCAGGATGAACGAAGCACAGCGTCTGGCTGTGACTCACGGAGAGGGGCCTCTGCTTTTACTGGCAGGCCCCGGCTCCGGTAAGACCTTCACTATCACTCAACGTATTCTTTATCTGTTGGAGAAGGGGATCGTTCCGGAACGTATTCTGGTGATCACTTTTACAAAGGATGCCGCCGTTTCCATGCAGCAGCGGTTCCGGAAGCTTTCTCCCGCCAATTTACCCGTCAATTTCGGAACCTTTCATTCCGTGTTCTATCACATGTTAAAAGAGTCCGGTTCTGTCAGGACAGAACATCCTTTAAACCAATCCCAGAAGAAAAAACTGTTGCTGCCCATATTGAAGGAATATTCGGGAGAAGCCTTTAAAGAACTCCTGCAGGAAGATACCTCTGCAATCCTTAATGCCATGAGTTTCTATAAGAATACCCTGTCCATGGAGGAAGCGGCGGAGAAGGTGCCGAAGGAATGGCGGGAGGCCTTTCCCGCTATTCTGGAGCGGTATGAAGCGGCCAGAGGAAGGATGGGAGCCGTGGACTTTGACGATATGGTCTGCGAGTGCAGAAGAATGCTCTCCGAACAGCCCCGGAAGCGTCAGTACTGGCAGAACCGCTTTGACCATATCCTGATGGATGAGTTTCAGGACATCAATCCCGTACAGTATGAGACCGTGAAGCTTCTGGCGAAGCCGCCCTGCAATCTCTTTGCGGTGGGAGATGACGATCAGGCAATTTACGGATTCCGCGGGGCGCAGCCGGAATGCCTGAAACGATTTGGGGAAGAATTTAATGCGAGACAACTGTTATTAAATATCAATTACCGGAGCTGTGGGGAGATCATCACCGCATCGGGGCTGGTCATCGGTGAGAATAAGAACCGTTTCCCGAAAGACCTGCAGCCTGCGCCTTGCAGCAAATTCCCTGAACCTGTCCCGGAGGCTGAACACAGCAGGGATTCCGAATCTGAAAAGAATTCTGAACATAACAAGAACTTCGGATCTGAAAAGAATCCCGAACACAACAGGAACTCCGGACCTGAAAAGGCTCCCGAACACAACAGGAACTCTGAGCCTGAAAAGAATTCTGAATACAATAAGAACTTTGAGTATGAAAAGATTCCTGCATGTAAACTTCGGGATCGGGACACGGCACCTGTGGTATTACAGTCCTTTGTTGACCGCGAGAGTCAATATGGATATCTGATACAGCGCCTGAAGGAATCGCCTTACAGTGACAGCTACGCCGTACTGTTCCGCACAAACGCCATGATGCAGGGTGTTGCATCCAGGCTTCGCAGGGCAGGCATCCCCTATTTGATGAAGGAAAAGGTTCAGAGTATTTATGAACACTTTATTGTCAGAGACATCCTGTCTTATTTGCTGCTGGCACAGGGCAGGTGGAGCAGGGAGAGATTCCTTCATATCTGCAACAGACCGTCCCGTTACATCAGCAGAGAGGCGCTGGCAAATAGTGAGTCTGTCCGACAGGTGAAAGCCTGCTATGCCGGTATGTCAAAACAGTTTGCGGCGCTGGATCTGCTGGAAAGGCAGTTGAAATTCATCGGCCGGGCATCCCTGAAGGCGGCAGTCACATATATCTGCAAGGTTGTGGGCTATGAGAAATACTTAAAGGAGCAAGCCCAGGGACATCCCGATAAATGGCTGGAATGGCAGGAAATGCTGGAATGGGTCAGAGTGGATGCGGGAAGATTTGAGCTGGCGGAAGAATGGCTGGCGGCCCAGGAGGACTATAATGAATCGCTGAGAAACGGGAAAAAGCAGGCGGACGATTCACAAAACCGGGGAGTTGTCCGACTGATGACGGTTCATGGCTCCAAAGGTCTGGAATTCGATCATGTGCTGATCCCGGACTGCAATGAAAAGGTTTTTCCCCATGGGAAGATGCCGGATAGAGATACCTGCGAGGAAGAGCGGCGGATCTTCTATGTGGCAATGACCAGAGCGGCCAAAAGTCTGGAGCTTCTGTATCTGAATGATACGGAAACAGGCTCCAGACTTCCCTCCAGGTTTCTCAATCCATTATTAAACTGTAGTAAGAAACTGTTAAAGAATTAATCATCTGACTTGTCTAAGTCTCCGGAATAAGATGGAACGGAAAGATATACGCTGCCGGTAAGCCGCCCGTGGGATCATTCCTCATCCACCAGTTCATCGAACTCACAGTTGGCCAGATACTCGTCGAAAGCATCCGCCACCTTTTCGT
>CAMWWF010000317.1 GCA_947177885.1 uncultured Lachnospiraceae bacterium | reverse complement strand
CCCTTCATTGTTGCGGTCTATGATGGCCCGGTATTCTTTGTGCAGATCCAGCACCACATCCATGCCCAGACCGATCACATAGGGCATATCGTCCACTCCTGTGACCTGTCTGGTATGAGCGATCACACAGTCCTTGATCCGTTCCTGATTGGCCTCAAAATCCGATAAAAGCTCATATTCCTCCGCATCCAGGTACTTTCGGATATTTTCCTTCGTCTCACCCAGCACAAACTCCGTGCAAATGGTGATGTCATCCTCCGGCCGCAAAGTCCTGTTCTTCACATCCAGCTGCAGCTTCCTGTAGGCCAGCACATACAGTCCTCTGTTGGTATGTATGCTCAGGACATTCATTGCCAGCTGTTGGATGACAAGCTTTCCGCCCTTCCTCTCCCGCTCTTCCATCCTGTACTGGAAATTCTTCACGATGACCTGAAACTGCTCTGCCGATAGCTGGTAACTCTCTCCCGAAAAGCTCTCCCTGTCCAAAAAACGGACCAGCTCAAAGTTGGAATAATAGGGAGTGGTATCCATACGGTTACACATCTCCAGATAATTCAGGATCTTTAAGTTGGCCACATTGTCAAACAGTGTCTTATATTTATGCGGATTCAGATAAATATCCCTCACCAGAGCATGGTTCACCGGACAGTAAGACCCCTCCACGATCTGGGAGGACAAAATGGAATCCATATAGATAGTATCATAGGAATCCGTTGTGAATCTGCCCAGGTGCAGGCCGTCCACAGACAATGTGCGCTTTACCGCATTCAGATTCCTGATCCCTATCCAGTATTTCGTGATCTGCTCTTCTCGGTTCCTGTATTCGATCTTCAGCCATTTCCCCTCGTGGATGGCTCTGAAAATATCATGGTGTATACTGTTCATATGGACTCCCGGTGTGGTATCTTTGTATTGCAGAGAGCGACGCTTCCGCCCATAATGCGCTCAACAATTCTCACTGTTATCCGATCCCTTTTGCTTCTGCCGCTCTGTCATTTTTCTATTTATGATGGAAAGCCCCCCGATGACAGCCATCAGAATACCTCCGCCGGAAATGAACTGGCCCGCTATACTCTCTATGTCTTCAACAGTATGTACAACATAGACACTACAGTTTATGATCAAAACCAGGGAAAAGGCGCCAAACTCCGCAAACGGATATTCATTATTGCTTTTGTCGCTTTTACGGATCACAAAGCACAGGAACGCAAATGCCGTGACAAATACTGTTGCCGTATTCAGGATCAATAGAACAGGTTCCGTTTTTACTTCCAAAAAGAAGGACGGTATATTGCAGGATACCAAAAATCCCGCGCCTAAATAGGATGTTGCCGCCGGATAGACTTCTTTAGGGGAAAAGGCAAATGGCCTGTCATCAATAAATATTCGGTAAAACAGTGCGCATCCCACGAACGATCCGGAAATGATAACTACAAAAAGGTACAGGTTATTTACCATATTTGTGTATTTCCAGCCTTCACTTATAAAATAATTGACAGAATTGAAAAAACAGCAGTAGTAAAAAAGCTTTATGACCGACCCTATTATGTAATCCGTCTGCAGCATTTTTACAACAAACTCATCATAATGAAATTCTGACATATGATCGACAATAGAATACACAATGGAAGCGCCCAGAACATTAGGGATCAGATTGCCGAACAGCATTTCCAAAAAGTCGGCATTCTCAAAGAATACTCCGATCAGCAGCGGCGTCAGCGCTAAACCGTAAAGAAAACAGAAAAATATCTTTTTAAATTGGGGATTCCACAAATTTTCTATTTCTGACAGTATGATTTGATCTCTGTCCAGTACAAGGCTGTTAAATATATTAATGAAAAGGATCCCCAAAACAAACAGGACGGACAGAAATTTATTCGGTATCAGATATATGCTTAAAAAGGAAACAATAAAGTCAGCTACATAAAGCATATACCTGATCCACTTATCTCTTTTGTTGAAAATATTTGATATGATCCGATCCACAGACGTTCCTTTCCGATCTGACGGCACATGAAAGTATCTCTCTTCCCGTCCGCCGGGCGCTTCTCTTTCCCACGTAAATTGAGTATGTTTCTTTATGCAGATTATATCAGAATAGCGCCCCAAACGCAAGGCGGGACTGTTACTTCCAAAACACTGATCCATATTGCCATTATATCAATTCCATGCTACAATACTGTTGTTTCACTTATCTGATGGGGGATGAACATGGGAATATCACAGGAATGGTACATGCAAGAAGTTGCGGACAGCGAGGAAGAAAAGTTCCACCGTCCGCTGAACGAGGAACAGCTCTTTTTCCACGCTGTCAGTTCAGGAGACATTGACTTTGTACGAGAAAACTGTAAGCAGAAGAAATTTGCCGAAACCGACGGTGTGGGTATGCTTTCCCATGATCCCGTGACCAATCTGAAATACCATTTTGTGATCACGACGGCATTTATAACAAGGCTCTGTATCGAATCCGGCATGGAAACGGAACAGGCTTTCCGGCTCAGTGACTTTTATATTCTCAGGCTTGACAATCTCCATACATGTCAGGCAGTTATCAGCCTTCACGACCACATGGTTCTGGACTTTACCGGGAAAATGCGGATCATAGCAAGAAGTCCGGGAATGTCCAAACCCGTAACCGTCTGCATTGATTACATTTACGCCCATATCAAGGAGCGGATCACAATTGAAAATCTGGCCCAATATACCGGATTATCCGTAAGTTACCTGTCGCGCCTCTTCAAAAAGGAAACCGGAGTCTCCGTAAGCGACTATGTCCGTGAGAAAAAGATCGAGAAGGCGCAGCATCTCTTAAAATTTTGTGATTACAGTCTGGTTGAGATCGCAAATTACCTTTCCTTTTCTTCGCAAAGCCATTTTATACAATTGTTCAAGGATTTTACAGGAATGACACCCAAGAAATACCGCGATCTGTATTCCTCTTCCAACTGGGATGTGACAGGTTTGAAAAAGCGGGATACTGTCTGAAGAGCTGTTCGGAACTCACCTGTCAGTCTGTTCCATTATTTCCGGGCAGCTCCCATACAGAGACAGTATCCCCTCCGCTTCAGACAGTCAGCCTGCTTATCAGCGCAAGGATCCGGCCCGCACAGCTCCGGATCGTTTCCTCTGAGAGTTTTCCCTGGGCGTACGCCCTTCGGATATCTTCCTCGTCATTATCATTTCCCGGCATGATGATATCATTCCCGGCAGCTGCACACTTCCAGGGCACACTGCCATCCTCAGGAACCGTGGTGTTCCAGTCAGACATGATCACACCGCCAAATCCCCACTCCCCACGGACAACTGCTGTACACAGATCCCGGCTGTTTGCCGCATGAATGCCGTTAATGCGGTTATAGGAAGTCATAATTGCCGCCGGAGCGCTTTTCTTTACCGCGATCTCAAATCCCCGGAAATAGATCTCTCTGAGCGCCCGCTGGGAAACACACGCATCCACTCCCATCCGGTTATCCTCCTGATTATTGCAGGCAAAGTGCTTGATCGTCACACCATGTCTGCCGTCACCCTGCACGCCCTCTGTTACGGCTGCAGCCATCATTCCTGACAGCAGCGGGTCTTCGGAATAATACTCAAAATTGCGTCCGCACAATGGATTTCTCTGAATGTTCATGCCTGGCGCCAGCCACAGGTCAACATGAAATTCCTCCATCTCAACCGCTATGGCTTCCCCGAACTTCCGCATCAGCTTCAGATCCCATGTCTGAGCCAGTGCTGCACCGACCGGAAATGCCGTACAATACTGATAATAAATATCCGCATCCTCATGGGCTGCCTTATCCTCCAGGAAACCATTCTCCAACGAGCCCAGAACGCCCACACCGTACACCCTATCCGTCCGCCTGTCTACCTCATAGCTTTGGCGTAAACGCAGCCCCGCAGGACCGTCCGCCATGATCAGCGAACGTTTGCCATATCTTTCTTCCAGGGCCTGTGATGTCTCCCCGGCAGATCCGGGCACACGGGTTCCGGCAGAACCAAGGGTGCTTGCGCCCCTGGTGATATTCCAATACAGGAGAGGTATCAGATCCTCCACATACTGCTCTACGGCATGCAATATATCCGGGGATCTTT
>CAMWWF010000316.1 GCA_947177885.1 uncultured Lachnospiraceae bacterium | reverse complement strand
CTTGAAGTATCCAAACCTGAAAAATCAATTTGTTCCACATTACTGATATTATAATCAGAACCATATGCACCAAATGCATTCGCCATACTTCCAATCACTTTGCAATCCTGAAATTGTACCTTCCTGATCTCCATGCTTTCGAAAGGTTCTGCCTTAAGGCCACCTCCGCTCAGACTTCCTGTTCCGGTAATTGTCAAAGTCTGTGTACTGTCATCATAACTCCACTCTAAAACGTCTCCATTCCCGTCAGGCGCCCCGATTGTTCCTGTAGAAGCTGCAGCCCTGATCTCTGCTGACCTCATTACATTCGTTTCAGCGTCATTGCCTGAAACTGGAGCAATGCTGTTGTTTTCTGTCTCGGTCGCTCTTGCCGGTAAGACAGGCACAGCCAGTAATACCGACATGGCAAACACTCCCGCCATTACTGCTGCTCCACATTTTAAAATGTTTCTTTTCATGTTCCCACTTCTCCTTAATCTTATTGTGACTATTCGAAACAGCTACATTTTATTGAAACAACATGTATCATCAGCTGGTTTGGACACATGTTAAGAGGCCATTCCCCGCCTCTACATCCCGGTCTCCGCCATCCCGATCAACTCCTGCAAAGAATACCTCCTGCACATCCGCAGCTTCCCCGCCCCATCATCAAACACAAACCCATCCTCCGTCACATCACAGAGATCCGGCAGATACGCCACTGTGCCGAAATCCTGATCCAACAGCAGCCCGTACCGCTCCCCTGACGCGCTGACATACTCCGTCAGCAGATACCCGTCCAACTGCGTCACATAAGTCAGATAAGAGTCCTCCTCCAGAACCGCCGCCTGTTTACCCGATCCCAGCTCATAAACCACCGGTGCGTCATGCAGGGACGAGACAATACGGTATTGATCCGTATAAAATTCCTCATATAGATCCCTTTCCGGTGCCTCCCCTCTTGTCTCTGAGATCAGGGTACCGTCCGCTGCACTGTAACAACGCACCATTCCGTCATACCAGATGACCTCCAGGTAAGAGCTGTCCTCATTTTTGCGGAACTGCTGGTCGTAAATCTGCCCCCCATCAGGCAGGTCAACTCTGCTTATCAACTGACCGTCCCTGCCATAGACTGCAAAGCTCTCGTAGCTGAACAGCATTGCCGTCTCCTGATCCCTGCTGATGCGTGCCTCGTCATGCAGGTATCTGGGATCATAGGAGCAAAGTATGGCATCGCTGTGATCTTCCAGTTTCATGACCCGCAGATACGGCTCGTTCCTGTTTCCAATGATCGCAGTTCCACGGGATAATGTAACAAAGTCACAGTTCTCCTGACAGCGCTCCGAGGACATCAGATGGGCGCCGCCGTCATAAAAGGAAAAGCCGTTATCCGACGTAGCTGTGAGAACATATCCGCCACCCACGGCAAACCCCGTAATGTTCACACTGTCCGTATAAGCAAGCTCCATCTGCTCCAGAGTTACCGGATCAAACCGAACCAGCAGATTTTCATTTGCCAGATAAATTCCTTCCCCGTCCGCTTTCAAAATATAAGGACTTCCCGACTGTGATCCCCCCAGCAGAATCCCTTCTTCCGTATCCACGATCCCAAACTCGGAGCCGGAGCCTGCGCCGGCCGCATACACAAAATAACTCCCGCAGAAGCCGCCCTCAAAATGGGTATAATGGGAAAAATCATAAATGATCAGATCCTCCTCCGGCGAATCCATATCAAAAACCATAAGTCCGCCGCCTGCAAAGCTTATCGCCAGAAGAGTACCGTCCTCATTCAGAGCAAAGATATCATCCTCCGGATCCGCAAAGATATCGTTTGCCGCCACCTGCATATGCTCTCCCTCAAAAGAGCGCTCATACAGCTTCTCCCCGTCAGACGCGCGGTAGATCACCGCCCTGTCTTCATCCCTGTCCACGGCGGCCACGCAGCTGCCGTCACCGGAAAGGGCCAGAAAGGTTGCCGGCGCCTGTGTCCAGAGGTATTGCCCGGCATTCAGATCATATGCCGACACCCCCTCTTCCCCCGCAAAGACGATCCTGTCCTCGTCCAAAAATACCAGATCGGACAAAGCCGATTCCCGGATCGGCAAAGCCGCCGTCTGCTCCAGGGTCTCCCCGTCATACACCGCCGCCTCATAAGCATATACTGCCGCAAAGCGGGATCCTTCGGGCGATATTACGATCTTAAAAGGGGCGGACGGCAGATTCACTGCATCCACGGCTTCAAAGCCTTCCGACAGATCATAGACTCCCAGCGCATCCGACAAAGCCTTCTGTGCCTGCGCCGTAACAGGAGCTTCCAGAATGCTGTTTCCCGTGGGAATTGCCTGCAATGCCAGCCGTAAAGCTTCTGACACATTCCCCTCCGCCAGGGCATTGGCGGAATATTCCGCGGAGGTAAGCGCTGCCTGCCTCTGCTCCAACTGCTTTAATCCCACAAAAGTACAGGCCCCTCCGGCCAGGAAGGATACTGCCATAGCCGCGGCAAATATCCTCTCCCTCCTTTTATGACGAAGGACTCTGATATCCCTCTTATGGAGCAGCAGAAAGGCGGCAAGCATTTCCTCTGCGGACTGATAACGCATTGCCGGATCGGGAGCCATGGCCTTTCTGATGATATCCGCCACCGCGGGACTGCATACGTCAGCCCCCAGCGGCACCACTTCGCGGGCATCCTGTGCCGGTTTCCGCCCCGACAGCATATGATAAAGGGTAGCGCCCAGACTGTATATGTCGGAACGCACATCCAGAAGGATCCCCTTTTTTCCGCCTGCGGTACTGCCTGTCTGAGAACGGCTTCCAGTCCGGGATGAATCTTCCGCGCGGAAGGACCCGCCTGTTCCCGCAGCGGCAGAATCCCTGTCCGGATCAGACAGACGGTCCGCTGCGTCTCCGTCGTCTGTCATAGTCACATCCGAAGCAGACTGCGGTGTGCCCGAACCGGATCGTAACATACCCGGACCGGCCTGAGACACATCCAGACCAGACTGCGGCATACCCGGACCGGCCTGGAACACATCCAGACCAGACTGCGGCATGCCCGGATCCACCATGGTCACCTCCGTGTCGGCCAGCGTCACATCCGGATCGGCTTCCGTCATATCATACACCGGGGAACCGTCCCGCATCCCCCGGCCCTTCGGCGGCTCAGCCTGCATCATACCGCTTTCCGGCGAACCGGACTGAATCGGATTAGGCCGTACCGGATCGGTCTGGGCTGCTCCATGCTTCCGCAGACCGGTCCGTGTTGAATCACGCTTTTCCGGATCGGTCCGAGACATCCCATGCTTCAGCAGCCCTGTGGTCTTTGTCCCTGTCACTGTCCCCACTGCGGCGGTCCTGTTGGCGCTTATGTAATCCGCACCATAATGCTCCGGAGATGCATAGCCTCTGCTGAACCCCACTTTCACCGCTCCATCTTCACCCAGGGCCAGTGCGATATTATAATCGATGAGGCAGATATTTCCATTCATACGCAGCATGATATTGGCCGGCTTGATATCCCCGTGAAGGATTCCGTGAGGGGGCATGCCATGAAGATAACTGAGCGCCTCCAACAGCTGACAGGCCCACTTGACCACCTGGGGCTGAGTGGGCAGCTGTCCCCTTCCCAACATCTTGTCCAGACTTTCCCCATCGATATAATCCATGACGGTATAGACAACGCCATCCTCCTGAACAAAGTCATAGACCTGGGGAATGTAAGTGTGGCTCAATCCTTTCAGCATATCCACTTCCCGACGCAGCGCTTCCGTGGCCGTGGACAATCTGCGCTTATCCGCCTTTAGTACCACCTGCTTGTCCAGACGAAGGTGGTGCCCCAGATATACCACTCCGCCGCCCCCGGCTCCTATCTGCCTGTCTATTTCGTACATACCCGCAATGATCTGCGACATCTTCCGTATCCTCCATATTGAAATATGCTGCCGTATTGCTGCCCGTCTGTTCACAACATTCCCGAAGAGTGTACTTGTTGCAGCGCCACATCGGATATGGATCAACCGCCCCATTGCGCCGGCTCAGATCCCCCCAAAGCACCGGTCCCGGGACCCTGTCAGGCGCAACAACGCCGCTCCCTCACTGTGTGCCTCCAGACATGCAGTAC
>CAMWWF010000315.1 GCA_947177885.1 uncultured Lachnospiraceae bacterium | reverse complement strand
GCTATGGGCGATTCCCGGATGACGCTGTCTGAAAATGTGATGGCAGCGTTACTCATTCTGTTGTTGGAGGGGATCTTCAGCATGGTGACTTCCGTCTCCTGGCAGGTGTCCTGCAACAGGATCGGACGGAGGCTGAGACTGGAACTGACGGGGCGTCTGTACCGCAGCCGTCTGTTGGAGATGCAGGAGCATCATGTGGGGGAATACATGACCAATCTGACGGCGGATGTGGAAAAGGTCAGCGGATGTATTCCCACCATAGCGAAAAATGCTGTGGGGAACGGGTTGTCGTCGGTGCTTGCGGTCTGGTATCTTTTCTGCCTCAATTGGAAGCTGGCATTGCTCCTGCTGATCTGCATTCCCTTATTGATCTTCTGCATCGCGGTCTTTTCTCCCATTGTTCAGAAAGCCAGCCGCAGGGATAAGGAGAACGAAGAGAACATCAGGGTTTATTTCCAGGATGTGCTGGAGAAGATCGCCCTGTTCAAGCTCGGCTCCATGGGGAAGAAACTGGAGACAAAGGCTGACGGCCTGTTGGGATCGAAGATACAGAGCGCTCGCCGGCTCGGTGTGGCGGAGGGAGGCTCCGCGTTTCTGAACAGTGTCATGGGTTCGGCAATGTTCCTGATCTCCATGGGCGGCGGGGCATATTTCGTCATGCGCGGCGAGCTGGTGGTGGGAGCCATGATCGCGGTGATACAGCTGACCAATTATATCATCTGGCCCTTTACGGCGATCGGCGATATCATTTCCAATGTAAATCAGTCCATTGTGTCCGCCGAGAGACTGGACCGCATTTATTCTCTGCCGGAGGAGCCGGAACAGGGATCCGTATCCCGGAAAGAGGTGTCCGGTCTGCGGCTGCGGGATGTTTCCTTCGGCTATGGAGATACCTGCGTATTGGAGGGGATTGACGCGGACTTTGTGAAAGGCGGCATCACAGGCATCATGGGGGAAAGCGGCGGCGGAAAGAGTACTTTCCTGAAAGTCATTTCCGGGCTGTATCTGCCGGAGAGGGGAAAGGTTTCGGCAGTCTTTGAGGACGGTTCCCTCCGGGATGACATACGTCCTTATGTGGGACTGGTGCCGCCGTCGGATCTGATCTTCCGGGATACCATCGAAGCCAATATCTGTATGGCGGCAGCGCCGGACAGGGAGCGGCTGGAGCAATGTTCCGCCATGGCAAATATCAGCCGGTATATCGAGACGCAGGATAAGCGGTATGACACTGTGATAGGGGACGGGAGCCAGGCTCTCTCCAGCGGACAGGAGCAGCGCATCGGTATTGCCAGGGCTCTGTACCAGGGGAGCGGGATCCTGCTTTTCGACGAACCTACCTCCAATCTGGATGCGGAATCCATCGATATCTTTCTGGACACACTGGACAGGGTTGCGGCGGACAGGATCTGCATAGTCGTGACCCACGATCCCCGGGTGCTGGAGCGCTGCAGCCAGGTGTATGAGGTGGAAAAGGGCGCGCTGGAGCGTGTTTGAGATAAGTTTTCTCCCAAATGTGCGTTACAATTTGCGGGAGATGAAATCATCTTATTGGTGCAAATATCACGCAAAGAATACATTTGTACTTTGATGGATATATGCTATACTGTTTGAAAAACAAAACAGTTGGGACGGGGCAGATAAGGTAAAAGAGGGGGAAGGAAGATGTTTGTACTGAAAAAGCGTAAATACACATGGCTGGACATGTACCGGATTCCGTTCAGCTGTGCACCGGTGAGCACGGTGCTGGTCACCATACAGAAAGCCGTCACCGCACTGGTAAATATTTTCCAGGTGGTCGTGGTGGCGGAATTTCTGGACGGTACCATTGACGCGGTACTGCATAAGAGCTACGACAGAAAGCTTATATTATGGTTTGTGCTGATGCTGCTCATGGTGAGCTGGAAACGTGTTTCCTATAACATAGGAAGGCTTTTCACCAGCCGCTTTGTGGCTGTGGGAAACCGGCAGGTTCTGCTGGAATTTACAAAGAAACGCAACCGGCTGGAGTATTACCTGCTGGAGGATCCGGCTGCGGAAGAGCTTACGAACCGCGTGGTAAACAGGCTGGAGAAGAATCTGGAGGAACTGCTGCAGCGTTTCGTTAATTTCTTTGTGGTCTACATTCCCAGGATCGCAGGCGTCCTTCTGATCATTGCCGTCCATGTCTGGTGGCTTGCCATTGTGGTGATGGTGATGGTGGTGCCACTGATCTATATTTCCCTGCGGGGAGGTCAGAAAATCTATCGCGCCAACGAGGAAGCGGCAGTGCATGAGAGACGCCACAAATATCTCTTTGATGTGCTGACAGGGCGGGAGACCACGGAGGAGAGAAGTCTTTTCGGATACAGCGGGCCGGTAAATGAGCAGTGGTATCACCAATATGACACCGCAAGGAAGATCAATATGAAGGCGGAAGCCGTTTTTACGGTTAACATGCAGGGCGGGAGCGTCATTACCAGCGTTCTGGCATCGGCAGTCTCCCTGATCATGATTCCCCTGACGGCATCCGGTGCGTTGAGTGTGGGGCTCTTCATCTCTTTATCCACGGCGATCTACGATCTGGTGAATCTGATGGGGTGGGAAATGACGAGAGCGGTGGCACAGATCGCCCGCTACAGGGAGTACATGAAGGATCTGACGGCTTTTGCGGCTTTGCCGGAGAGACAGGGAACCTTCGGTGATGCGGAGACATCCGGGCAGCATGAGATATCCGGGCAGCGGGAAGCGTCCGGGCAGCGGGAGATATCCCGGCAACGGGAAGCGTCCGGGCTGCAGGAGGCATCCCGGGAGACAGAAATGTGGCAGCCTGAGACGGCATCCGAGAGAAGGAAAGGGCAGCCGCAGATTCCCCGGCTTCAGACTTTGGAGTTCCGTCATGTGACCTTTCGCTACCCCGGCACGGAAGTGGATATCTTAAAAGACTTTTCCATGGAGCTGCGGGAGGGCGTCCACTATGCTATCGTAGGGGAGAACGGTGCGGGTAAGTCCACGCTGATCAAGCTTCTCACAGGACTTTACAGGGATTACGGGGGAGAGATACTGTACAACGGCATGGAGATGCGGACCTTTCCACAGGAGCAGTGGTTCCGCATTTTTTCCTGTGTCTTTCAGGACTTTGCCAGATATTATCTGTCCGTCAGGGAAAATATCTGTCTGGGTGCAGGGGACATGGAGTATCAGACGGCAGAGGGAAACAACAGGGATGCATATGCACGGCAGACGACGGAAGACGGCAGAGAGTCCCGCATGCGTAAAGTGACGCGGCAGATTGGTCTGCAGGACGCCGTTTCGTCATTAAAATACGGCTACGAGACGCGTCTGGGCAAGCTGGATGAGGACAGCGTGGATCTGTCCGGCGGACAGTGGCAGAGGGTGGCCATGGCCAGAGCACTGATGAATGACGCGCCGATCCTTCTGCTGGACGAGCCCACAGCGGCGCTGGATCCCATCAGCGAAAGTGCGCTGTATGAAAAATTCGGCGATATCAGCAGGGGGCACACCACCATATTTATCAGCCACAGACTGGGTTCCACCAGGCTTTCCGATCATATTTTCGTATTGAAGGACGGCTGTGTCAGAGAGCAGGGAAGTCATGAGGAACTGATGGCAATGGGAGGGATCTATGCCGAAATGTACGAGACACAGCAGGGCTGGTATGTCAGGGAAGAATCATGTAACTGTTCAGAAGGTGCTTCCGCGAAGTGTTTTTGTGAGTGAAGCGTAAGCGAAAGTCACAGAAAACCCGGGACAGGTGTGCATGTGCATCATCGAAACTGAGAAGAGCAGGGTTCTGAACAGTTACAGAATAATGAAAAGTCATATAACAGAATACATAACAAGTGACTTTGAGGTTTCGGAAGATTTATGAAACAGTCCTCCGGAATCCTGACAGGCAAGATCCCGCTTTTGACAGAAATATGGTTGGAAAAGCGGAAGGATCCGGCAGGCAGAAGTTCCGGAATGTCCCATGAGAAGAGAGACGAAGATTCCGGAGATCATGGAATATGGGGGAGACATAATGAAAGAAATTCAAGGGAAACAGAAGAGGGATCAAAAGAAGAGCCTGTTCGGGATGATACGGCATGTGCTCACACTGGAATGGAA
>CAMWWF010000314.1 GCA_947177885.1 uncultured Lachnospiraceae bacterium | reverse complement strand
GATCACATTACTGAACTGCTTCTCGCCGGTCCCCACCTCTTTCATCTGCTCCACACAATCCTTATAATATTCCTCCAGACTCTCCAGCACCTGTTCTTCCGTAATTCCCGCCTTCCGCAGATTCTCTTCCTTCAAAGCCTCCGCAGCCATATCGGCTTCGGACATATTGGGCTTTCCGCGGCTTATCCATCCCAGGGGCTGCTGCGGGTTCTCATTGATCAGTTCCCGGATCCCCGAACTTGCCTCCCCGGTATTTCCCGCCACACTCATTCCGCAGGCGGGCAGATACACCGACAGGCTGCTGCGCACATGTGTGCCGGCAAATTCCTGATCCGACTTGTTAAAGTAATCATAGGTGGAGGGATTGGTGTCATCCCATGTCACGTCCACATTGTAGTACGTATCGTCCAGTTTTATGATATTCCACGCATGATCCTCACCGGAAGTGCCCGTACAATAATAGCAGGGAACCCCCAGCTTCTGCATCAGATACTGGAAGGCTCTGGCATAACCCGCACAGACGCTTCTCCCAAAAACCAATGCACTGTATGCGCTCTGATTCATATCGGCGGACTCGTCATAATCCACCATCTCCATCAAAGCATCATGAACATATTTCTCCCGGTCAAAGACGGTTTCCTGTGCTCCCGCACCGGACAGGATCACCTCCGCCTGCTGTTCAAACTGGGCTTTTGCCTGATCGAGATAATCTGCCGTGTCATTATATTTCAGGATCAGTTCCACACATTTTCCGTTTCCCAGATACTTACAGGAATAACCCGTTTCCAGCCAGAACATTTCGGGATGGTCATTATAGACTGCCTCAAAAACCGTTTTCACCTGGCTGACGCTCACCTCCACGGCAGGAGTAAAGGAAGTGTTCAGATTCCGGGCATTGGCATAGATCTGACGGTACAGCTGCTGCAGCTCCGGCTCCAGCATGGCATAATAGGGATAAAATTCCGCGTCAAAGGAAAGCCCTTCTCCCAGATCCCCCGTAGCGATCACATCGGAGAGATTGTCCGCTTCCTCCTCCAGTATCTGTTCCAGCTCCGAGCTGACAGGCTCATAGCCGCCCCTGCCGTTGACCGTCTCAGGCGGCGCCACGGGATCGCTGCCCGGCGTCACATAACCCTGATTCCCCTGGTCTTTGATATAACCGGTATTGATCCCGCTTCCGCCGCCCGTGCTTCCGGGAAAAACGGAAACATCCTGCCCGATGGAAAGTCCGCTGTCCGGCACCACCGGTCCCCGTCCCGTCTCCGCTCCGCTGACAACCCCCGCCAGCTGTGACGTAAGATCAGGATTGAGTGCACAGACCAGTATCACCACACAGAAAAGTGTGATCAGAAATGCGATTCCCAAAAAAATACTCTTAAATATCTTCAATACTTTCAATGTTTTTCACCTCTGTTTCCGTTCAATGCATCCGGTTCCAATATGATCCAGATCAGCCTCCACGGCGCTATTTCCTGATAAACCTCATCCTTCACGGCAAGTATGGGATGCTCCACGTCATTCGGCAGCACATACAGCAGCTGACCGATCGTCCGGTTTGCCAGAAGGATCTTTCTATGTAAAATGCAGTGCAGGACATTTTCCGCCAGCACCCACTCCAGCATTTTCACGGAGCCGGCGGGCTGGTCAATCCCCCTGTAGCGCATCTGTTCCAGAAACACCAGCGGTATTCCCGCCTTATCATGACTGGGATACGCCGCTCTGGAATCATAGAGATCCGCAACCGTTAAAATCCTGGCATAAAGCTCCTGACGGCGGTTCTCTCCCTGTTCTTCCTCATCCGTCTGTTCCAGAAGCCCCATCTCGACGAGCTTCCGGATCATGGTCCGGTCAAAATGCAGCCATTTTCCCATCAATGCGCCCAGCAGCGCCAGATTCAGCGAGTGTCTGGACTGCCTCTCCTCCTCCGGACGCTTCCGGTGGACACAATTCAGGATCACCGCCTCGTCCGTATCAACGGTCCGCCGGCAGATATCCTCAACCAAAGCCCGAAGCGCTTCCTCCGAAGCATCCTGTTCACTGCCGCCACTCTGTATCTCAGCCACTCTGTTCAGCCAGTCCGTATATCCGTACGCCTGCTCCATCTGCTGCTGCAGCACATCATAGGAAGCTTCGCTCTCCTCCGAAGAAAGCGTTGTCTCCACCCGGTCGATCTTCTCCCCGTTCCTGATCTTTTTCTTGGCGGCCTCTTCCCTGCGCAGCTTGGGATCCTGGATTTCCTCTTCCTCGTCGTCTCCCTGCTCGCCCTCCGGCAGAATGTTGCGGCAGCCGTACTCCGCGGTCTGCTTGTTCCGGTTCTGGGATCTCACGATCTCATACTCGCCCACAAAGGAATTGTCTTTCAGGCCCACCCGGACCCGCACCTTAGACCCTCTCCGAAAGGCATCGATATCTCCCCGAAAGAGAATCCCGTTGGCGCTGATATTGAGAATGAAGACGGGAACCGGCTTCCGCAGATCGATACGGGTATCTCCGATCAGCAGAGCTTCCACCCGCCCTTCCGTCTTCATATCGTATCGGGTAAAATTCCTGTCTTCCTTTTTCCGCTCCCCGTATAAAGCGATTTCCGCCATACCGCCGGCTATTTTCCGAAGATTCCCGGAGTACTCCAGCACTCCGTTCTTCGTCAGCGCCAGCAGGGACAGCCTGTTTTTCGCCGGTCCGTTCAGAGCGCCTGCAAAAAGGGTCATCATATTCCTCTTTGGATCATACCCCTCGACTGTGGTGTCCGCGATCAGCTCTCCCGTTATACTGTCACGGGCCAGTATTCTGCAGTTTTTGAGATTTTTACTGTTATCCGCCATTTACATACTCCCCCGCCCACTCATATCATATCATAAAAAACAGGTAAAAAAAAGTTTTTGATGTGCTTTTACATCAAAATCCGGAACAGCAGGTTACCGCGAATGGAGTGGGCGGTATTGTTTTCAGAATATTTAATTATTTTTACAGAGTTTACTGTAAACTATCCGGTAATTTCTGCCGATATTATAGATATAAGACAAAAGTACTAAAAGTCACTGTTGAAATACTCAATCAGGGAGGGATTAACGCAGCAAACGGATTTTCTGATTTCAGGGTGTATCGGGTTCAGGTAGTTTCTCAGGCTCCTAAAACAAAGCGGGAAAAAGGCAGCTCTCAGCAGCGTGATCCCAATTCTTCCAGACCTGCTTCTTTTGCGGTGGCTTTGGAAAGAGCATTGGACGAGAGTAAGCCCATTGACTGCTGTACCGTTACTTATAACGCCGGCAGTAAGCTCCAGACTTTCCTTTATCAGCCTTCCAGAGAATATACCCTCTGACCGGCAAAAGGGCATACACATCTGTCTCAGGACAGGGTGCATGCCTTTTTGTATTTTACAGTCTCTCAAAATCTTCCTTTCACCTGCCTTTGCGGCCGGTCCAAACAGGATCACTCTCCCGTAAGCTCCCTGTATTCCGCACAGCCAACCTGATCCCAGGAAGTCTTGTTCCCGGCGACCACCTTTAAGGTCTCCTTCTCGCAGGCATAGAATTCCCGCAGATACGCATCGTTTAAGCCATAGCCTTCCGGTACCTCCGACAATACGAAGAGATAGCAGTTTCCGTTTTCAGATTCTCTGTCATAAGTCAGATAATAATCGCTTTCCTCCGTGTCGCTCTGCAGGTTGTCCGCAGGCAGCTTCCCCAGCCGGATGACCAGATTTCCTTTTGCGTTAAAGCCGGGATCATAATCGTAACCGGAATCCTTTAATTCCGCGTTCCATATAGCTTCCGCCGCCTCACACTGTTCGGGGACTTCTCCTTCCGCCATCTCCCGCATGGTACGTTCCGGAGTCGGCTCCGGCGTAATCTCCGGCGCGGAAGCGGTATTGTGAGGATCACCCTGAGGCTCCGGTGAGGGCTGTACGTATGGATTCTCCAGATCGTCCTGTAACCTCATGCTGTCAATATACCGGGTGACAAGATACGCCGCCTTGACATCATCATATTTATACTGCCTGTCAGACAGATAATCCCAGGGTTTGGCGCTGCCGAAATTCATTGTCCTCCATTGCCCCTCATATTCCTCCGATGCAAGGCAGATAAATACGATATGCTCTTTCAGAACGGGCTCCTGCTCCAGCACATACTGCATGAGTCTGTAA
>CAMWWF010000313.1 GCA_947177885.1 uncultured Lachnospiraceae bacterium | reverse complement strand
AATGTTGAATTACAGTCAGTTGGGATGGTGACAGCATAATGATTATCAAAAGATTTGTTGGAAAAACAGAAGAAGCGGCAGTGGAAGCCGCCAAGAAGGAACTGGGCAGCGGTATTGTCATTATGAATGTGAAAGATGCAAAGCCGAAGGGGCTTACGGCATTATTTCGCTCGAGACAGGTGGAAGTGACAGTGGCGCTGGAAGAAGAGGGTGATATTCCAAAACCTGTTCGCAGGGAAGTGACGGCGGCAGAGCCCGTAAAACGTGAAAGTGCGCCTGTCGAGGAGAACAGGGCGACGGAAGTGACGGCGGAAAAATCCCAGAATATCGAGAAAAGACTGGATAGTCTGCAGACTTTGCTGGAGAGCAGGTTTCAGCAGGACGATGTGGAGAAACAGGAACAGAGCGAGAGTGCAAAACCTGAGGAAGAGCTGAGCGAAGAGGAGCTGGAGCGCAATAAATTTGTCCGCCTGTTGTACAACACCATGTTGGAAAATGAGGTGGACGAAAAGTATGCCAATCAGATCATTGAGAATCTGGAGAAAAATAAGAAACCCAATATGCCTTTTGACTATATCTTAGCCAATGTCTACCAGAAAATGATCCTGAAATTCGGGAAGGCGGAGGGAATTGCTCCGGCGAAAAAAGGGCCGAGAATCGTATTGTTTATGGGGCCTACCGGCGTGGGAAAGACTACGACCATTGCCAAGCTGGCCAGCAATCTTACCGTGCAGGAAAAGAAGAAGGTCGCGCTCCTGACGGCGGATACTTACCGCATTGCCGCAGCGGAACAGCTGCGTACCTATGCCAATATTCTGGAAGCTCCTTTCCGTGTCATATATACGGAGGAGGACATAAGGCAGGCAGTGCAGGATTTTTATATTTTTGACTATATATTCGTGGACACGGCCGGACATTCTCATAAGAATGTGGAGCAGGTTGAGAATATAGAGAAGCTTTTCAGCTCTGTGAAGACAGCGGGAGAATATCAGACATTTCTGGTACTCAGCGCCACCACAAAGTATCGTGATCTGCTCCAGATCGCAGCCAGTTACAAAGAGATTACGGATTATCAGATCATCTTTACCAAACTTGATGAGACGCTGACATTGGGAAATCTGCTGAACCTGAAACTTTTTGCGGAGTTTCCCATAGCTTATGTGACCTGCGGGCAGAACGTACCGGATGATATTGAATGCTTTAATCCCCAGAAAACGGTAAAGCAGCTTCTGGGAGGAAAGGCATGAAGGTAGTATGATGTGTTAATTCTGTTGACAAAGGTACTGATTTGATCAAGAAGATACGGAACCGGAATAGGAGGTACTGGCATGGACCAAGCGGAGCAACTCAGAATTTTAAAGGCCAGTCAGGTAAAGTCAAGGCCACTTGCCCGTGTCATGACTGTCACAAGTGGTAAAGGAGGCGTGGGAAAATCCAACGTGGCCATCAATCTGGCGGTCCAGTTTCGAAAGATGGGCAAGAGAGTCATTATTCTGGACGCGGATTTCGGGCTTGCCAATATAGAGATCATGTTCGGCGCGGTGCCGAAACATAATCTCTATGACCTGATCTATCAGGGAAAAGGCATTACGGATATCATAACAGAGGGGCCTATGGAGATCGGATTCATTTCCGGTGGTTCCGGTATTACCGGAATGGCCAATCTGAGCAGGGATTATCTGAGCTATATCATCCAGAATCTGACGGAGCTGGATGCTATCACGGATATAATCATTGTAGATACAGGGGCGGGTATTTCAGATGCCGTGCTGGAATTTCTCGTGGCATGCGGAGAGGTTTTGCTTGTCACAACTCAGGAACCGGCTTCCATTACGGATGCCTATTCTTTGCTGAAGGCATTGTATCGGCATCCCAGATTCGAAGCATCCGCCACCAAGGTAAAGATGATCGCCAACCGGGTGGATAAGGAGTCCGATGGCAGGATACTGTATGAGAAGCTGAATGTAGTGGTATCCAGATACTTGAAGATTCCGCTCAATTATCTGGGAACCGTGCCGGAGGACAGTCAGCTCTCCCGTTCGATCATGCAGCAGGTTCCTGTTTCGCTGCTGAATCCCGGGGCGAGATCCAGTATGGCCTTTCAGAGAATGGCCGAATGCCTTTTGGATAAGGTGGAGACGGAGCGCCAGCCGGAGAGAGGAATGGCGGCATTTTTCTCTCATATCATAGGAAAGCATAACGCGTAAATGACTCCGCAGTACGGGGCACTGTCCGGAGAAATGCGGAGATCGGAGCAGAAAGGAGCATGTGAAGTCAAGATGCTGTCTAAATTTATATCGCCGAATGACAAAATTGAATTACAGGCAATTGACAGGGGAGAGGAAGAGAATACAGAGGGCAATAAGAAGATATACTACAGCAGTGTGCTGGATATCCTTTCGGAAGATACGATGGAGATTGCCATGCCTATGGAACAGTTAAAGCTGATCCTGCTTCCGGTGGACAGCGAATATGATCTGGTATTTTACGGTGAGAGCGGTCTCTATCAGTGTTTTGCAAGGATCGTTGACCGTTATAAGAGCAATAATATATTCATCCTTGTGGTGGAACTGACCAGTAATCTCAGAAAGTACCAGAGGCGTGAATATTATCGGTTCAGCTGCGCGCTGGAGATGTGCGCGAGGAACCTGGAGCAGGATGAGGTTCAGGCGATCGAAAAGCGCCTGCCTTTTGCGCTGGTTTCCGGGCGGCCCCTGAAGCAGAGTGTTATTGTGGATATCAGCGGCGGCGGACTGCGTTTTATCTCTTCCCAGAAGTATGAACCGGAGAATCTGTTGTATTGCAGCTATCATCTGATCAAAGGAAATGAGCAGAAGCAGTATGAGGTGATCGGAAAGGTTCTCAGCGCCAGAGAACTGGAGAACCGTCCGGGAATCTTTGAACATCGTGTGCAGTATTATGATATAGACAATGAGACGCGGGAAGAGATCATAAAATATATATTTGAAGAAGAGAGGAAAAGCCTCCAGAAAGAGAGAAGATGATGGCAAAAAAAATTCTGGTTGTTGATGATTCTGCACTCATGAGAAGAGTACTGTGTGATATAATAGATACAGATGAGAGATTTCAGGTGGTTGCACGGGCTACGAATGGTCTGGAAGCACTTGATCTGTTGAGCAGAAATCAATATGATGCGGTCGTTCTCGATGTGCATATGCCGAGAATGAATGGTCTGGAGCTTCTGGAGGAACTGCAGAAGAGGAAGATCCCGGCGAGAGTCATGATGGCCAGCACGGATACCAGAGAGGGCGCCAAGATAACCCTGGATGCGTTGGAACTGGGAGCTCTTGATTTCATACATAAACCGGACAGTGCGGTGGATTGCCGGGCTGATGTTTTCAAGGACAGATTGCTTCGTGTGCTGGATGTGGTGTCGAACAGCAGTCTCCCCATATTTGAAACCCGTGAGAAAGTGGCGGAAAGCCATGCTACGGCGGCTAAGATGGCGGACTTTGCCAGAAAATTTTCATCCAGGACGACAGGTACCAAGGTAGTGGCTATTGCCAGCTCCACAGGAGGGCCCAAGGCACTGCAGGCTGTCATTCCCAGACTCCCGGCGGAACTGGATGCACCGGTATTGCTGGTACAGCATATGCCGAAGGGTTTTACGGCTTCTCTGGCAGAGCGGCTGAACGATCTCAGCAGTATAAGGGTCAAGGAAGCGGCGGAAGGGGATGAACTGCAGCCGGGTACCGTGTACATTGCCATGGGCGGTATGCATATGAACGTGGTGACTTCTCCGGCGGGCAAATATGTGATCCATTATACGGATGAACCCAGCAGAGAGGGTGTAAAGCCCTGTGCCAATTATATGTATGAGTCTCTGGTGAACAGCAAATTTGACAAGATCGTCTGTGTGGTTCTGACCGGAATGGGAGCGGACGGCACTGCCGGGATCAAAAACCTGAAACCCCATAAGAATATCCATGTGATCACTCAGAATCAGGCCACCTGCACCGTGTATGGCATGCCCAGAAGTGTTGAGAATGCAGGCTTGTCAAATCAGGTGGTGCCACTGGATGAAGTTGCACAGGAAATAATTTTGAACGTAGGCGTGAAAGTTTAGGCGGTATTCCAAGACAGGCCGCTAAATGAGTAAGCGACTTGCCGCATACGGCAGAATGGAGGATACTATGGAC
>CAMWWF010000312.1 GCA_947177885.1 uncultured Lachnospiraceae bacterium | reverse complement strand
CCGTTCCACTACCTTTATGATCAGCGACGGCATTATGCCTTCCAACGAGGGCCGGGGCTATGTGCTGCGCCGTCTGATCCGCCGTGCCGCGAGACACGGCAGACTGCTTGGCATTCAGGGCAAGTTCCTGGCGGATCTGAGCCGCACGGTCATCAGCGAAAGCAAAGACGGTTATCCGGAGCTGGAGGAAAAGAGTGAGTTTATCCTGACGGTACTGACCCAGGAGGAGGATAAATTTGATAAGACCATCGACCAGGGGCTGAGCATACTGGGGCAGATGGAAGAGGAGATGAAGGCGGCGGGCGTGAAGGAACTGTCCGGCGAGAATGCCTTCAAGCTCTATGATACCTACGGTTTCCCCATGGATCTGACAGAAGAGATCCTGGAAGAAAAGGGCTTTACCATCGACGAGGCGGGATTCAGGACCTGCATGGAGAGGCAGAAGGAGACGGCCAGAAAGGCCCGCAAGGTGACCAATTACATGGGGGCTGACGTGACCGTGTACGAGTCCATAGATCCTGCCGTTACCTCCGAATTTGTAGGGTACGACAGATTACAGCATAATTCTGAGATCACCGTGCTTACCACGGAGACAGAACTGGTGGAGGCTCTGGCTGACGGGGATGTGGGAACCATCATTGTAAAGGAGACCCCCTTCTATGCCACCATGGGCGGACAGAATGCGGATACCGGTGTGATCACCACCGCTGACGGCAGCTTTGAGGTGAAGGATACCGTGAAGCTTATGGGAGGAAAAGTGGGGCATATCGGAACCGTTACGAGAGGCATGATCAAGGTGGGCGACACAGCCACCCTGACCGTGGATGACAGGAACCGTTCGGCTACCTGTAAGAATCACAGCGCCCACATTTGCTGCAGAGGGCTTTGAGAGAGGTGCTGGGCACTCATGTGGAGCAGTCCGGTTCCTATGTGGATGGGGAGAGGCTGCGTTTCGATTTCAGCCACTTTGCGGCTATGACCAGGGAAGAGCTGGACAGGGTGGAAGCTCTGGTGAATGAAAAGATCGCAGAGAATATCCCTGTGGTGACGGAGGTCATGAGCCTTGATGAGGCGAAGAAGACCGGTGCCATGGCTCTCTTCGGCGAAAAGTACGGCGAGAAGGTCCGTGTGGTCAGGATGGGAGATTTCTCCGTGGAGTTCTGCGGCGGTACTCATGTTGCCAATACCAGAATGATCTCTCTGTTTAAGATTCTGTCCGAGAGCGGTGTGGCCGCAGGGGTGCGCCGTATCGAGGCGTTGACCGGAAGCGGTGTGTTGAATTACTACAGGAATCTGGAGAGGACGGTGGAGGAGGCAAGCAGAGTATTGAAGGCGACTCCCACCACACTGGTGGACAAGTGCGGACATGTCATGGCAGAGCTCAAGAGCCTGAATTCCGAACTGGAATCCATGAAGTCGAAGGCGGCAAAGGATGCCCTGGGCGATGTCATGGACCAGGTAAAGGAAGTGAAGGGCGTCAGGCTGCTGGCTGCCAGCGTGGACGGCGTGGATATGAACGGACTCCGGGATCTTGGAGACCAGCTGAAGGCGAAGCTGGGAGAGGGCGTTGTGGTCCTTCTGTCCAATCTGGAAGGCAAGGTAAATATGATAGCCATGGCAACCGAAGGCGCTCTGGCAAAGGGAGCCCACGCGGGCAACCTGATCAGGGGGATCGCCGCTCTGGCAGGCGGAGGCGGCGGAGGCCGTCCCAACATGGCGCAGGCAGGGGGCAAGAATCCCGCCGGTATCCCCAGTGCCATCGAGGAAGCGGCAAGGGTGCTGGAAGGGCAGATTGTTGCAGATTAATGTTAAATCAGTTTAAAATTGAAAAAAACTGTTGACGTTATGGGAATTTATGTTATAATATCTAGTGTGTATGCGACAGGGGATGTCGAAGTACATAATATTAACCCAATCAGTCATGTTGCTTGAGGGACTGAAGGGAGGTCGGGTAGAGATGTCGAACGTAATCGTAAAAGAGAACGAAACTTTGGACAGCGCGCTTCGCCGCTTTAAGAGAAGCTGTGCAAAGGCTGGTATTCAGCAGGAGATTCGTAAGAGAGAGCATTACGAGAAGCCCAGCGTAAGACGTAAGAAAAAGTCTGAAGCTGCCAGAAAGCGTAAATATAACTAATTAAAGTACAAGTCCCCGGTCTGTTCAGAGCGGGGATTCTTGTTTTTATCCGGTTAGTTATTCCCGTGAGGATTGTACTGTTAATGTGCATGAGGGATACATTCGACCCTGTGTGCATCAGGCGTGATACTCTGTCATCCTGCTGTGGGATACTGAAATTTTGGGGTGAAATGGAATTATGTGGACGAAAGAATTATTTGGCACGGATGTCTATCATCTGATCGCGGCATTTGTAGTGTACAGCATACTCGGCTGGTTTGTGGAGTCTGTCTATATGTCTTTCTGTAACAGAAAGCTGACAAACCGCGGCTTTGGAAAAGGTCCGTTCTGTCCGATATACGGAGTCGGAGCGGTGACCTGTTACCTGATCATGGGTCCCATGAGAGGGCATTACATAAAGATATACTTTCTGGGGGCGGTACTTGCCACGGTCTTTGAGTTTCTGGTGGGCATGGCCATGATCCGCTTCCTGGGCGATCTCTGGTGGGATTATAATGAAAAACCCTTCAATTATAAGGGTATCATCTGCCTGGAGAGCACCATTGCATGGGGATTTTATGCTTTGGGCGTGGTTCACTTCGTCCATGGCTGGGTGTATCGGATCATTGACAGTTTTGACTATGATATGGGACTGAAGATCGTGTGGGCGATCCTGGCGCTTGTGGTGGTGGACTATATCATACAGCTATTGAAAGTATTCCATGTCGATGTAAAAGAAAAGATTCACCGGATCCAGAGACTGGTTCTGAAATAAGGGCAAAAAAGAAAATGGCGGTATCATTTGTTTGAACTGTCAGAGCAAGTCATAAATCCTGCCGCACCTCCATATCCTTTAATAAGAAAAAAATTTCTGAAAATGAATTTTCTGAAAACAGGAATTTTCTTTAGAAAAGAATGTGGGGTGTGGCATTTTTATGTCAAGGATGAAAAGAAAGATTGCCCTGATCATGGCGGCAGTGATCTGGATGTTCCCGGCTGTATCGGCAAAGGCGGATGTGGCGGTTTCATCCCCTTCTGTCATTCTGATCGAAAGCTCTACGGGACAGGTGATCTATGAATCGAATTCCGCGGAGAGAAGAAGTCCGGCAAGTATTACAAAGATCATGACGCTGCTGCTTACCTTCGAGGCGCTGGATTCCGGAAAGGTGAGCCTGACGGATCAGGTGACGACCAGTGAGCACGCAAGCTCCATGGGAGGCTCCCAGGTCTATCTGGCCGCAGGGGAGATACAGACTCTGGAGACCATGATCAAATGTATCGTGGTGGCCTCGGGAAATGATGCCAGTGTGGCGGTGGCGGAGCATATTGCGGGAAGCGAGCAGGCATTTGTGGATATGATGAATGAGAAAGCGGTGGAGCTGGGAATGGTGGATACCCATTTTGAGGACTGCTGCGGGCTTTCTGATTCCGATGAACATTATTCCTGTGCCAGGGATGTGGCGATCATGTCCAGGGAACTGACTACAAAATATCCCGATATTTTCAACTATACCACCATCTGGATGGAAGACATTACCCATGAGACCAGACAGGGAACCACCACTTTTACTCTGAGCAGTACAAATAAGCTTTTGAAACAGTACCAGTGGGCTACGGGGTTGAAAACCGGTTCCACCAGTAAGGCGAAGTTCTGTCTTTCCGCCACAGCCAGCAAGGATGGGATCGATCTGATC
Source organism: uncultured Lachnospiraceae bacterium (assembly GCA_947177885.1). Next base: position 357 of record CAMWWF010000312.1, on the reverse strand, counting down.
GCAGTGATCATGGGAGCTCCCAATAAGGATATCCGGTCTCAGGATGCCCAGGCGCTCCTGACTTACGGTTTTGGCGTTTGCGATCTGTACATAGACGAAAACAGGGATCCTCTGCAGCCTTTGGACATAGAAGGCGGTGTGGAGGAGAAGGTTGCCGTGAAATATCAGGGAGAATTCCGCTATCTCGACGTGCAGGGCAGTGATCTGAGCAGCGTGGAAAAGGTGATGGATCTTCCTGAGACGATCCATGCTCCGGTGGAAGAAGGGGCGGAGGCGGGAAAGGTCCGATACCTTCTCAACGGAACGGAGATAGGCAGTATGCCGATCCTCTTTGCCGAGAGTGTGGAGAAAGCGGGA
>CAMWWF010000311.1 GCA_947177885.1 uncultured Lachnospiraceae bacterium | reverse complement strand
GTAACCGTTCAGCCCGAATCTTGCTTTTTTCCTCATTCCTTATTATAATTTATACTGCGTGCGGAAACATTTTCCAATACTTCTCTACAATGAACGGGCCTTTCCGCAGAATGACACGGCACAGAAAATGGTAAAGAAATGTGATCACGAGTACAGCGTAGCTGTTTGGAACAGACTATCACAAATGACACTTGCATCGGAGGCGGTAAAATGCGTATAACCAAGAAGATCCATCTGACGAAACAGATATATGTCCTTATGACGGTCCAACTGCTGATCCTGGCTGCGGCTTTCCTGGGATGGTTTATTCACCGGGGAAACCTGTTCCGGAGAGAATTCACTTTAGACGAATATATTGTCTCTGAAAATACAGTGGTGGCGGAAGATGTCACCACGGATGACACCATGAGTGAAGGCGGCGACTTTATCCGCACACCCGAGATCAGTCTGGATAAAGGCACCTATTCTATTTATATCAATTACAATGCCAATGCCGGTGACAGTGTCGCACACGTGGGCAGTCTGCAGCTGAACTCCCAGGAAATGCACTGTCTGGATACGAAGCTGAATCCCGCGTATCACACCGCCGTACTGCCCCTGGATCTGTCCCGTGACGTGACGGAATTTTCCATAGCCGCCTCCTTCTCCGGACAGGGTTATCTGAGCATCACCGGTGTAAGCATCGTTGAGACCACGGGCCGGTATAAGAGAAATATTGTGCGCGCTCTGGCACTCTGCCTCCTTCTGGATCTCCTTTATCTGTTCCGGAAGAGCGACACTTCTTCCCGCAGGGTCATCCTGGCACTGACCGCCATTTTCGGGATCACCTGCTATCCGCTCTGCCTGGATTATCTCCCTGTGGGCCACGACATTCCCTTTCATCTCCTGCGGATCGAAGGACTGTCCGAAGGGCTCTCCGACCATGTCTTTCCCGTCAGGATCCATCCTGTGTGGGCCAAAGATTACGGTTACGCGGTAGGCGTTATGTACGGAAATGCTTTTCTGTATTTCCCCGCGCTACTCAGGCGCTTCGGCTATTCCGTCCAGTCAGCCTACAAGCTTTATGCCGCGGCGGTGAACCTTGGAACGGTGATCATCAGCTATTTTACTTTCAAGAGGATGTTCCGAAGCAGAAATACCGGTCTCCTTGGCTGTCTGGTCTATTCCCTGTCCACTTACCGCCTCATCGATGTCTATACAAGAGCTGCCGTAGGGGAGTACACTGCCATGATGTTTTTCCCTCTGGTCCTGTGCGGCTTTTATCTCATTTTTACAGAATGCTCAGTGAATAACCGGTATAAATTCGCCGTTTTGACCGCACTGGGGCTGACCGGCCTGATCCAGTCCCATGTGCTGAGCTGTGAGATGGCCGCCCTGTTGATCCTTCCCGTGTGCCTGATCCTGATCAAACGCGTCTGTCAGCGCCATACCTTCACGGCCCTGGCCTCCTCCGCCGTATTGACCGTGTTTTTGAATCTGGGATTTCTGGTGCCCTTTCTGGATTACTACAACGCGGATCTCTTCATTTCCTCCGACCAGTGGATCGGAAATACAAGCGACCGTTTCCAGGAGATGGGAATATTCCCCGTCCAGATATTTACGCTCTTCGGCCACGGCACGGGCAGTACGCTTGTATCCGCGTCCGGAGCCGCTTATGAGTGTACCATGTCCATAGGGATCTTCTTTCTGTTCGGCCTGCTGCTGTTCCTGTATCTGCTCTTATGCCACTACAGGGAGTGCCGCTCCCGAAACGGTTTTATCCCGGCATGCATCTGCACCGCTTTTGCCTGTCTGCTTCTGTATATGAGCACCTGCTATTTCCCCTGGAATGCCATTATTTCCCTGAGCAGACCTGCCGGCGCCGTGATCAAATCCCTGCAGTTCCCTCACCGGCTGCTGGCGCCTGCCGCAGTGCTCCTGACGTTCTCCTGCTGCTTTGCGGTCCGCGCCCTCCGCGACCTTTACGGCAGGCATTTGGCCCTGCCAGTCCTGCTGGCCGCACTGACTCTGCTGGCTGTAAACTGTGGCTGGTATTTCTATGATTTTACTTTTTCCGGAGACCCTTACCGGGTTTATGATACGAAAGATCTGGATACCCTGTGCCTTTATTCCTGTGAATACCTTCCCACGGGAACCTCTTTGGAGAATATAGAAGACAATCTGGTGGCCCCCTCGGAGGGGACCACAGTGACCGACTATCAGAAAAACGGAACGACCATCACCTGCCATGTGACGGCTCCTGCTTCCGGGGGATACGTCGACTTCCCTCTGACCTGCTACAAATACTATGAGTGCAGGGATACTGCCACCGGGGAGCCTCTGGAATACTCTTACGGCTACAACAATATGATCCGTGTCAGCTTCCCCGCAGATTACAGCGGCAGCATCTCCATCATGTTTCAGGAACCCTTCCACTGGCGCCTGTCGGAGCTTCTGTCCCTGTTGACTCTTCTTGGTTCGGCCTGCTTTTCTCTTCTCCGGAGACACAGGTCAGCGCGGCCAGAAAAGGAACTGTGATCATGATCGGAACCACATAGCGGAACTGTACGGTGGGCCCCAGCAGCATCGTGCCGAAATAAATCAGCGGAAACAGGCAGATATATGCCTGTTTTTTCTGTCTTCTGTACAGAAGGGCCACAGCGGTCATCACCAGCGACAATGTGTAAACCGCAGGCTTGAACAATAAGGAGATCACCGGCCAGTTATAAAAGGCATTGTTGCTGACGATATCCTCCAGTCTCTCCTCCAGCCAGGGAAATTTGGAAATATGCCGGATTCCTTCATAAGTATCGGAGGAGGAAGAGTTGTTGGTAAAGATGGCGCCGTGCCTGTCCCCGTTGCCCCAGCCCTGCATTTCACAGTATGTCCTGTCGTCCGGGAACCAGAAGCCCCCTGTCACACACAGAAACGCATCTATGTACTCGTTAGGATACTCCAGTCCCACCTTGAACCAGTCCTTCACAACCTGCCCCATATCCGGTTCCCACACACCCGCAAAATCCACTCCCGAGCGGGAGGCATCGGCAAGGGCAGGCATGTGCCTCTGCCAGGAATCCGCCGACACATATCTGTCAACCAGCTCATATATTTCCGGGGACATATCCGCCCCGTGATAATATCCCACCCTGGCAAACTGCTGGATGAACAGACTGTACTTTTCCACGGAACTGCCGCGGATCTCCGTACCCAGCCCACGCTGGATTCCCTCCTGGGCCGCTTTGCCGCCCACTGTCATCACAGCGCACAACAGGAAAATACGCAGTTTCTCCTTCCCCTTTGCAAAGATCAGGGACAGCACGCCGAAAGCCGCCACCGCATACAGCGCATTGTAGCGGAACAACATCATCACCACCGCAGTGATGACCAGGGGGATCTCCATGATCCATTTTCGCTCCCCATGATACAGATTGCGTTCCGTCAGCAATATGACAAACGTAAGGAACAGGGCGCTGAAGATGGCATCCTTCGTACCGATCATCATGGATACGGAACAGAAGGGAAACACGCCGTAAAACAGTATTGCCAGCACCACTGCCCATTTTCTTTTCGCCATCCTGTATATCCCGGCACAGGCATAAGCCATGGCCGCCGACACCACCAGCATCTGAAACAGGGTGAACAGCCCCATTCCCGCCTCGTTAGAGCCCAGCGCCCCGCCAATCTGCAGAAAGAGCCATATCAGCCAGGTGTGGATCAGAGGCTGATAGGAATTGAACCAGATCCAGCCTTTGTACGCTTCGTTGACCTGCCTGTGGAAATCATAGGACATTACAATGGGATAATAGGCCATCCATACGGGAATCCACAGCAGAAAGATCGTCCCGAAGGATATCCCGAAGACCGCTCCCCTTTTCCAGGTTTTCCCCCCTATGCGCATGCCGAAGGGGATCTTTTCCACCAGACCGAACAGCATATCTCCAAAGGGGAACAGGGCTACGGCCAGACAGAGTGATCGCAGCAGGATCATCCCTTTCCCCTTCACACCGCAGTCAGTCATTCCGTACCGGTCCAGCTGATATCCCAGTATCAGGATCAGCGAAAAGAAAAAGCTGACCGCCGCCGCATAAACGAAATGTCTTCTCTCCTGATGTCTGTCAATACGTTTCAGCAATATATATATGGCTGCCTCACAGAACACAGACTGTCTATTATACAAATCACCGAG
>CAMWWF010000310.1 GCA_947177885.1 uncultured Lachnospiraceae bacterium | reverse complement strand
CCACCCGCAAGCAGCTTATTTGCCAGATAATTCATTTCCCCGGAAAACAACGGATTCGGCTGTACCATTGCAGAGTTATAAGTATCAAGGATTGCTGCCAAGGAGATACCGTGATAGGTCAGACTTTCATATTCCGAAAAATCTCCAGTACCTTCCGGCCCCGCCTCTTTCTGCTCCTTTGCCATCGTCAGCAGCATGTTCTTATCATCTTCTGTAAGCGGCACAAAATCTTTCAGATTCTTCACATTGTCCTTCACCTGTTCCAGTGTGGACATGCCGGAAAGCACCGCGATCACTTCTTCCATGCTGCCTGCAAACCGCAGCGCCCATACTGCAGGTGACATCTCCGGCTGGATGGAGCGGAGTTTCTTTTCAGCCGTCTCCGGTATCTGCGCCAGAACGCCTCCTTTCACCGGCTCCATGATAACCACCTTTTTCCCATGCCTGCGGATTACTCCATAGCACCTTCGGGATGCGATAAAATAGCTTTCCCAGTCAAAATAATTGATGATGATCTGAACGAACTCCACTTCCGGATGCTCCGTCAAGATCTGGTCAAGTACCTCCGGAGAATCGTGGAAGGAAAATCCGATGTGCTTGATTTTCCCTTCTTCTTTCCATTTCTGTGCATGTTCAAACAAATGACAGTTCTTTACCACACCGCCCTTACCATCCAGTCCATTGTAAAACATCGTGTTCAGGATATGGAGCAGATAATAATCTACATAGTCTGTTCCCAGATTCTTAAGCTGCTGTGCAAATATATCCTCCACCTGGTCTTCTGTCTGTATGAGAAAGGTGGGAAGCTTTGTGGCAATGGTAAACTGCTCTCTCGGATACCGTTCCACCACGCTCTTCCTTAACGCCTCCTCACTTTTTCCATTGTGATAGGCATAACTTGTATCAAAATATGTGAATCCGTTCCCCAGGAACTCATCCACCATCTGGTTCAGCTGTTCCAGATCAATGTTCTCCTGCACCCCGTCAATAACCGGGAGCCTCATAAAGCCAAATCCTAATTTCCCTTGTGCCATCTTTATCCTCCTTCTTTAATCCTCCGGTGCCCATGCAGTAAACTGTGTCTCCTGCTGTTCTAATGGAACCGTAAAGAAACGCACACCCTTATCCACTGCCCTGATTCGCTCCATTTCCTCTCCTGTCAGCTCAAAATCAAAAATGTTAAAGTTATCCTTGATATGCTGCGGATTGGTAGATTTCGGGAAGATAATCGTACCCTCCTGGATATGCCAGCGCAGGATGATCTGAACATTGGTCTTTCCATACTTCTCTGCCAGTTCCGTAAATACCGGCTCATTTATCAGGTCTGCATCACCATGTCCGATAGGATACCATGCTTCGATCACTGTTCCATAAGGAGCCAGCCTCTTTTTTAATTCGTTCTGCTGGAAATAGGGATGACACTCTACCTGCAGCACTGCGGGCTTAACCTCTGCTGCCTCGCAGACCTCCTCCAAACGTTCTGACTCAAAATTACTGAGTCCGATAGTTTTTACTTTTCCCTGCGCAACTGCCTTTTCGAGATCTTTCCATGCCCCCATATAATCACCTACCTGCTGATGTAAAAGAAGCAGGTCAATATAGCCAATGTCCAGACGCTCCAGCATCTTCTCAATGCCCTCCATCGTCTTACCTTCCCCGTATTCACTGGGCCACAATTTGGAAGTCACCCAGATTTCTTCACGGGGGATTCCGCTTTCACGGACAGCCTCGCCTACACTGCGCTCATTCTGGTAAGCGTGGGCGGTATCAATATGACGATACCCCATCTTTAAGGCATCCAGACACGTATTCTTCGTTGCATCTCCCGCAGGCACCATATACACGCCCATACCAAACTGCGGGATTTTTGCTCCATTATTCAAAGTAATATAAGTCTGATCCATTTCTTTTTCCTCCGTTCATTTTATGAATTGTACCTTTTTATACCCTTGTGTGTATTATATTGAGATTTTTCCTCTTACTCAACACCACTTCCCATAGGAACGGGGTTTATGCCACACACTTTGCAAAAATGTGGCATATCATAAATCCCTTAACGGTCCGGTGAATTGACAGAATACCATTTCCCATCCCGCTTTTCAAACCAGTGCGTCCCGCTCATCCGATAGACACCTTTTGCGCCATATGCATTGGCATCCAACACAGATGTAAATGTAATGCTGGCACTGTCCCCCTTTGTTTCCACCACTGGCGTGTCAATACCAATCGTGAAGTACCGAAGGCTGCCATCCTCTATATCAGCAAAATATTCCTCCCTCGTCTGCTGCCTGCCGCTCATATGCGTAAACATTGCATCCTCAGATACAATTTCCCGCAATGTATCGGTATCTGCTTCTGTCATGGCCTGACAATATCTTGCCTGCTGATAGAGGACTTCCAGCTGTTCATCACTCATATCAGATAAATCCCCTCCAATAAGTTCCACATTTGTGAAAATGGAAAAATCATATCCTGCCATTTCGCTTCCTCCACTTCCGTCTTCACTTTCCTGCCTGTTTTCTGCTCCTGATGGTAAAGAGATTTCGGCAGTCAAAAACACTATAAACAGGAAAAGCAAGGAAAGCCGCCATCTCATAGAATCAATACCCTGCAAAACGTTCATTCCGGTCAAGTCCGGTCATCTGTTCCATTTCCTCATCCGTCAATGCAAAATCAAATATCTCGATATTCTCCTGTATATGGTCTTCGTTACTGGAACCGGGGATAGCGATATTTCCCGCCTGCAAATGCCAGCGCAGGATGATCTGTGCCGAAGTCTTACCGTGAGCCTCTGCTATCCCGGAAATTACTTCATCATTAAACAATGTCTGCGTGTTGCCGCGTCCGCCAAGTGGAAACCATGACTCCATAACCGTGCCGTACTGCTGCAAGTGTTCTTTCATCTCCATACTTTGATGGTAAGGATGGGTTTCGTTTTGGAGCAATGCAGGTGTAATAGATGTTGCATTAACCAGCCGGTCAAAGTCCTCCGGCGTATAATAATTGGATAGACCAATGGACCGGAGCTTCCCTTCACTGACTGCCTGCTCCATCGCCTGATATGCCTCCACATCATTGCTTGGCTGGGAATGGTGTAAAATCATCAGATCAATATAATCCAGTCCCAATCTTTCGAGAGAAGCATTGATTGCCTCCGCACCGTTATCAAAATCATCCGTCCACATCTTAGTGGTAACAAAGATTTCCTCTCTTGTCACAATTCCTTCATCAATCGCCCTCTGAATGCCACGTCCCACATCTGCCTCATTTCCATAAATTCTGGCAGTGTCGATCAGGCGGTATCCATCCCGCAGTGCCCAATATACAGAATTTTCTGCCTCGCTGCCGGACAGACGGAAAGTTCCTATTCCAAGAATCGGCATCTCATAACCACTATTCAACATAACTGTCCCGTTTTCCAGATCGAACACCTGTCCTTCTGATATTCCAGAGGCTTCTTGTTGTTCGCTGCCTGTGTTTTCTTCCTCTGTAGTTTCTGTCTGGCTATTCCCCTGTATTTCATTTTCTATATCTGTACCGGCTGTCTGGCTGCTTGCCGGAGTTTCATTCCCCACAAGTTCATCCACACGATCCGGCTGTTCCTCTGTTGCGCCACATGCAATCAGGAATAAACACATTACAAGGGAAAGAATAAAAGCTGCAATCTGTTTTGTTTTCAATTAAATCGTCCTCCTTTAGCCACGTCCCATGCCGACAATGTCCATATGTGACAGTGCTTCCTCAATCTCCTGCATTTCATCTGGTGACAGTTCCACATTGACCGCCTCAAAGTTCTCCTTTACCCGATCCTTTTTTGTTGTCCCCGGAATCGGAACCAGATACGGTTTCTTTGTAATCTCCCAGGCAAGGGCGATCTGTGCCGGAGTCGCCTGCTTCCTTTCTGCAAACTCTGTAATCGGCTCCATGAGATCACGATTATGGTCAATCCCTTCTTTCTTAAACAGGTTCATATCCGCCCGCCAGTCGCCTTCACGGTACTTTGTTCCGGCAGCATAGCGGTTGCTTAGATACCCTTTTGCAAGAGGGCAGGCTGACACATAAGTAATTCCAAGTTCTTCGCAGAGCGGGAAATAGGTTCCCTCATCCTGTCTTGCCACAAAAGAGTACATATTTTCGATTGCGGAAATGCTGCATACACTGTGCG
>CAMWWF010000309.1 GCA_947177885.1 uncultured Lachnospiraceae bacterium | reverse complement strand
GTCTCGGCGCTGACGATCGGAACCGTTAATTCTCTGGAAGGACTGGCGGGAGAGAAACTGAACGTCAGCCAGGATGAGAAGACGGGATTTCTCAAATGCGATTTTGAGAGTACTTTGCAGGACAAGTCGAATTTCCTGATGGACTCCATGACATTTTCACTGGAAGCCATAAGCAGGGAATACGGCTGGAAGTATTTGCAAGTAAAAATCGAGGAGGTGTAGACCATGTTTAATATGAACCTTCAATTTTTCGCTCATAAAAAGGGAGTTGGTTCTACCAAGAACGGTAGAGATTCCGAATCCAAGAGATTAGGTGCGAAGAGAGCTGACGGACAATTCGTAAAGGCAGGAAACATCCTGTACAGACAGCGCGGAACCAAGATCCATCCCGGTGTCAATGTCGGACGTGGCGGTGATGATACACTGTTTGCATTAGTTGACGGTGTTCTCCGTTTCGAAAGAAAGGGCAGGGATAAGAAGCAGGCTTCCGTATACCCTGTGGAGAAATAATTACGAATCAGGCGGGACTTCAAACTAATGATGTTTGAGGTCCTGTTTTTTAACACGTGAAAGTAGGAGGCGCCATGTTTGCAGACAGAGCCAGAATTTATGTCAGGAGCGGAAAAGGCGGAGACGGCCATGTTTCCTTCCGACGGGAAAAATATGTCCCCAACGGCGGGCCCGACGGCGGAGACGGCGGCCGCGGCGGAGATGTGATATTTGTAGTGGATGAAGGATTGAATACCCTGATCGACTTCAGAAATATCCGTAAATATAAGGCCGGTGACGGTGAACCGGGAGGCAAAAAGAACTGCCGCGGTAAGGACGGCCTGGATATTACCATAAAAGTTCCTCAGGGTACTGTGATCAAAGAGGCGGAGAGCGGAAAGGTCATTGCGGATATGTCCGGGGATAACAGAGAGATAACTCTGTTAAAGGGAGGCCGCGGCGGCAACGGCAATCAGCATTATGCCACCAGCACCATGCAGGCTCCAAAGTACGCCCAGCCCGGTCAGCCGGCACAGGAACTGGATCTTCTGCTGGAGCTGAAAGTGATCGCGGATGTGGGACTGGTTGGCTTTCCCAATGTAGGAAAATCCACATTGCTCTCCAGAGTGACCAATGCGAGACCTAAGATAGCCAATTACCATTTTACCACCTTGAATCCCAATCTGGGAGTGGTGGATCTGGAGGGCACGGGCGGTTTTGTCATTGCGGACATTCCGGGGCTGATCGAGGGCGCTTCCGAAGGGATCGGTCTGGGCCATGAGTTTCTCCGGCATATTGAGCGTACCAAAGTTATCATCCACATCGTGGATGCCGCGGGAACGGAAGGGCGGGATCCCATTGAAGATATCCATGCCATTAATAAGGAGCTGGATGCCTACAATCCCGATATCGCAAAGCGTCCCCAGGTGATCGCCGCCAACAAGATCGATGCCATATACGATCCGGAAAACAGTCCTGTAGATGCCATCAGAGCAGAGTTTGAGCCGAAGGGAATTAAGGTTTACCCCATTTCCGCAGTCAGCGGCGAGGGTGTAAGGGAATTGCTGTATCATGTCTATGAGATGCTTCAGAACATCGGGGAGGAACCTACCATATTTGAACAGGAATATTTCCCTGAAATGCAGACAGGCGCTTACTCGAACGAACCTTTCACCGTGGAATACGATACGGAGAGGGATGAGTATGTGGTGGAAGGACCAAGGATCGAGAAGATGCTCGGCTACACCAATTTAGACAGCGAAAAGGGCTTTCTTTTCTTCCAGAATTTCCTGAAGGATAACGGGATTCTGGCGCAACTGGAAGAGCTTGGCATCAAAGAAGGCGATACCGTGCGCATGTATGGTTTATCTTTTGATTACTATAAATAGGAGCCACTGTTCAGAGCTGACCGATAAAATGTACCGCAGAACCCCGGCTCTGGACTGTTTTCAATGATAAGGAGCGGAAAATGACCAGTAAACAGAGAGCTTACTTAAAGAGCCTTGCCAGCAAGCTGAATCCCATATTTCAGGTTGGAAAATCCAGCCTGACACCGGAATTTACCGATGCTGTCAGGGAGACTTTTCACAATAACGAACTGATTAAGATCGGAGTCTTAAAAAACTGTGCCGACGATCCCAATGAGATCGGACAGATTCTTGCGGAGAGAACCCATTCCCAGCTGGTACAGGTGATCGGCAAGAAGATCGTCCTCTATAAACCGGACAAGGACAAGCCTAAGATCATGCTGCCATAGTTTGTATCCATAGCATTTTGCCCCATACCATTCTGTAAGCGCAAGAACATATGCAGGGCAATATGCCGGGGTGTAAAAGACTGTATTTCAAAGGAACAGAATCAGATGAGACGTATTGGTATCATGGGCGGCACTTTTAACCCCATTCACATGGGACATTTGCTGCTGGCTGAATGGGTAAAAAGTGAAGCGGAGCTCAATGAGATCTGGCTGATCCCCAACGGGATCTCCTATATGAAGGCACGGCAGGAGGTTGCGCCTGCAATGGACCGGCTGAAGATGACAGAGCTGGCGGCAAAGAAGAATGAACATTTCAGATGTCTTGATCTGGAGATAAAGAGGAACGGCTATACCTATACTTATGAGACGTTGGAGGAACTGGTTCAGACTTATCCGGAGGACGAGTTCTATTTCATTCTGGGAGCGGATTGCCTTTTTACCCTGGAAACCTGGAAATATCCCGAACGGATCCTTGAATGCTGTAAGCTGATCGCGGCGGTACGGGATGAGGCTTCCATGGAGGAGATGCGGGCAAAAAAAGCGGAGTTGGAACACCGTTTCGGCGGTGAGATCCTGTTGCTTCCTTTTGTCAGGCTGTCTCTTTCCTCCACTGAGATCAGGGAACGGATAAAGCAGGGAAAAAGTGTCCGTTACATGGTACCGGACAGTGTTTTGGCTTATATAGAGGAAAAGGGACTTTATCGGGAAAAACTGCTGTAAGAAAGACTTCATAATAAGATTCGGAAACAGATTCCTGTGAGAAGGAATCTGAGGTATGATCAGGAAGGACAGGATCAGTGTGAAAAAATCAGGTAACGCCAAGCAGGAAAAAAAGAAATTCTGCATCAAAAAAACAGGCAGGATCAACGCATCAAAAAAGGAACCTGACACATCAAAGTCCCGCGGGAAAAAAGCGGATTCATTGAGAAAACTGCGAAAAAAGATGGAAAAAATACAGGACAGCAGGCGCTTTGAGCATACTTTGGGGGTGGAATTCACATCCGCCGCTCTGGCCATGCGATACGGCGCGTCTGTAAAAAGCGCCCGGACAGCGGGACTTTTGCATGACTGTGCAAAATGCTTTTCCGACAAGGAGAGAGTATCCGTCTGCCTGAAAAATAACATTCCCATGTCGGATCTGGAGAAATCCAATCCTTTTCTTCTGCATGCCAAGGTGGGCGCCTGGATGGCAAGGGAACGGTATGGGATATCGGATCAGGATATTTTGAATGCCATTTATAATCATACTACCGGCAGACCGGGCATGAGCCTGCTGGAAAAGATTGTGTTCATTGCGGACTATATGGAACCGGGCCGGAATCATGCCCCAAATCTGGATGAAATCCGCAGGCTGGCATTTACGGATCTGGATCAGGCGCTTTTAAAGATTCTGAGTGATACATTGGAATATCTGGAGGGCAAAAACGGGGATGTGGATCCCATGACAAAGAAAACATGGGAATACTATAAAGAAGGCCCTGCCCCGTCACAGTCAGACATATAGCTGACGGGGATCGGTCCTGCAGTGTGGCAGGCCGCGGGGATCAATGGAAAACAAAATGCCGTTTAAGCGGCGGAATGAGAGGAAATATGGAACAAAGATCAATGGATATGGCAAAACTTGCCATTGAAGCGCTGGAAGAGAAGAAGGCAGAAGATATCCGTGTAATCGATATCAGTGAAGTGTCTGTGATCGCAGATTATTTCCTGATTGCCGGGGGAAAGAACCGGAATCAGATTCAGGCGCTGTGCGACAATGTGGAGGAGCAGCTGGGCAGGGCAGGATATATGTGCAGGCAGAAAGAAGGATATGATGCCGCCAACTGGATCCTGATGGATTTCGGGGATGTGATCGTTCATATCTTTGATAAAGAAAACAGACTGTTGTACGACCTGGAGCGTATCTGGCGGGACGGCAGACAGGTGGATGAGGACAGCCTGAAATAGAC
>CAMWWF010000308.1 GCA_947177885.1 uncultured Lachnospiraceae bacterium | reverse complement strand
CCCTCATATACCGGTTTATATTATAGGAAAGCTTCATCAGACTGTCCGACAGATGAACATTCTCCGCCTGGATCCCCTCCGGAACATTCAGATCCACATGCGCGAAATTCCAGATTGCGCGGATACCGTTCCGCACCAGCCTCTCCGCCACCTCCACGGCGCCCGCCTTGGGAATGGTCAGCACGGCGATATCGATGTCGTTATCCTTGATGAACTGATCCAGCTTCTCCATGGGCATGACCTTTACCCCCCGGACTTCCCTGCCTGAAAGCTGGGGATTGGCATCAAACATTCCCCTGAAAATAAAACCTCTCCGCTCAAAATTCGTATAATTTCCCAGTGCCTGTCCCAGATTTCCCGCACCTATGATAATCAGATTATGCTTGCGGTTCAGTCCCAGGATCTTGCCGATCTCATTATACAGATATTCCACATTATATCCGTAGCCCTGCTGTCCAAAGCCCCCGAAATTGTTAAAATCCTGCCGTATCTGGGATGCGGTCACTTTCATCAGCTCACTCAGATCCTGTGATGATATCCGCTCAATGCCCTCATCCTTCAATTCTCCAAGATAGCGAAAGTATCTTGGCAGGCGGCCGATGACAGCCTGCGATATCTCTTTCTCTTCCAAGAATATTCCCTCCAAAAAATTTACATGCAGGCTGTTATGCCTGCAAAATAGATTAAAATATACCTGATATGATTATATCGCCATGTTAAAAGTCTGTCAATGAATTGACAGGAGATTTTGAATAAAGTAAACTGTTATTGTTGCTGTTCGTAACCGTTCACAGCAACATATGTACTGAAACTGCAGGGATTACAGTTTGGAAATAAACTTCCAAATATTGAGAGATTGAAATGAGTGCCCGCCGCAGGCGGGCATGGAGGTGTAAAATGATACTTTCATGCCGGAATATCTGTAAAGCATTCAGCGAGAAAAAGGTTCTGGAGCACATCAGTTTCCATATTGAAGATTATGAGAAAGCCGCCATTGTAGGGATCAACGGGGCGGGGAAGACCACCCTTCTGCGCATCATAATGGGCGAAATGCAGGCGGACGACGGTTCCGTCACGCTCTCCAAGGACAAGACCATGGGCTATCTGGCACAGAACGGCGCCGTGGATACCGCCAACACTATCTATGACGAACTTCTCAGCGTAAAACAGGATCTGATCGATCTGGAAAATAAGATCCGGGATTGTGAGATTTCCATGCAGTCCAAAGAAGGCGCCGGACTGGAGACGCTGATGAAGCGCTACGCCGACCTCACTCACGCCTTTGAGACGGGAGGAGGCTACGCTTATAAAAGCGAGCTTGTGGGTGTGCTGAAAGGGCTGGGATTTACAGAGGAAGAATTCTCCAAATCCGTTGCCACCCTCTCCGGAGGTCAGAAGACACGGGTTGCTCTGGGAAAGCTACTGTTACAGAAACCCGATCTCATCATATTGGACGACCCACCAACCACCTGGATATGAACTCCATTTCATGGCTGGAAACTTATCTGATGAATTATAAGGGCGCTGTGATCATCGTCTCCCACGACCGCTATTTTCTGGACAAAATTGCATCCAAGATCATAGAGATCGACCAGACGAAGGCAATCACCTTCACAGGCAATTATTCCGACTATGCCGTAAAAAAAGAGCAGCTCCGGGCCGCCGCCATGAATGCCTGGCTGAATCAGCAGCGGGAGATCAAACACCAGGAGGAAGTGATCGAAAAGCTGAAATCCTTCAACCGGGAAAAATCCATCCGACGGGCGGAAAGCCGTGAAAAAATGCTGGATAAGATCGAAGTGCTGGAAAAGCCCACGGAAGTCCGGGCCGATATGCGCCTGAAGCTGACTCCCAGGATCACCAGCGGAAACGATGTCCTGACAGTGAAAAATCTGAGCAAATCCTTCGGTTCCCAGCTCCTGTTCCAAAACGTAAATTTCGAGATCAGGCGCGGGGAACATGTGGCTGTCATCGGTGACAACGGCACCGGAAAGACCACACTGCTGAAGATCTTAAACCGGCTTATTCCCGCCGACAACGGCCTGTTCTGCCTGGGCGCCAAGGTAGAGATCGGCTACTATGACCAGGAGCATCATGTGCTCCACGGCGAGAAGACGCTTTTTGAGGAAATATCCGACGACTACCCCACTCTCACCAACACGGAGATCCGCAATACTCTCGCCGCTTTTCTCTACACCGGTGATGATGTGTTCAAGAGAATAGACGACCTCAGCGGCGGCGAGCGGGGCCGCGTATCCCTGGCTAAGCTGATGCTGAGCAACGCCAACTTTCTGATCCTGGATGAGCCCACCAACCATCTGGATATCCTGTCCAAGGAAATTCTGGAGGACGCTCTGAACAGCTATGAGGGAACGGTGCTGTATGTGTCCCACGACCGTTACTTCATCAACAGGACGGCTCACCGCATTCTGGATCTTGCCGCCCACGGCTTTGTCAATTATCCGGGAAATTACGATTACTACCTGGAGAAACATGATACTGTCATGGCATCACTGGAGCCTGCAGTCTCCGAAAGTCCGGCTGCTGTTTCTTCTCCTTTACCGGCGGAATCCGAGGTAAAGCAAGACTGGAAGGCACAGAAGGAGGAACAGGCAAGACTCCGGAAAAAAGAGAACGATCTGAAAAAGTGCGAGGAAAAGATTGCCTCCCTGGAAGCCCGCAATGCCGAGCTGGACCGGGAAATGTCCGACCCTGTCATCGCCACTCAGTCCGTAAAGCTGCAGGAACTGGCCTCCGAGCAGGAGCGAAACAATGCGGAACTGGAAAAGCTGTATGAGGAATGGGAAATTCTTGCGGAATAAACTCAGAAAAGGGTAAGGAAAATGCGCCAGCTGTCATCCATGTGTCATATGACACAGGAATGGCGGCAGACGCATATTTCTTCTGCAATATTCTCACTATAAAATGCTTTCCAGCGTCTCCCGGATAGCTTTGATAAAATCAAGGCTGTTCAGGATCACAGGATTCTCACAGGTGGAGATCAGGGAAAGGCTCTTCGTCATCCTGCCGTCCTCCACTGTCCTGATGCAGGCTCTGTCCAGCTTATCCGCAAATTCCTGCAGCTCCTTAATACCGTCCAGCTCTCCCCTCTTTCTCAAGGCGCCGGTCCACGCGAAGATGGTTGCGATTGAATTGGTCGAGGTCTCCTCCCCTTTCAGATGCTTATAATAATGGCGCTGCACCGTGCCGTGAGCCGCCTCATACTCATAGACCCCGCTAGGGGATACCAGCACGGAAGTCATCATGGACAGATCGCCGTAAGCGGTAGCCACCATATCGGACATAACATCTCCGTCATAGTTCTTGCAGGCCCAGATAAAGCCGCCTTCCGAGCGGATTACACGGGCCACCGCGTCATCGATCAGGGTGTAGAAATACTCAATGCCCAGCTTCTCAAATTCAGCCTTAAATTCCCTGTCATAAATCTCCTGAAAGATATCTTTGAAGGTATGGTCATATTTCTTGGAAATAGTGTCCTTAGTGGAAAACCACAGATCCTGCTTCGTGTCCACCGCATAGGCAAAACATGCCCTGGCAAAACTGGAAATGGACTTCTCCGTGTTGTGTATGCCCTGAAGGATTCCCGCACCGTCAAAGTTATGGATCAGTTCTCTCGTCTCCGTACCATCCTCAGCCGTGAACACCAGCTCAGCCTTACCTGCGCCGGGAACCTTGATCTCCGTATTCTTATAGACATCGCCGTATGCGTGACGGGCAATGGTGATAGGTTTCGTCCAGTTGTTCACATAAGGTACGATTCCCTTTACCAGAATGGGCGCGCGGAAAACCGTGCCGTCCAGGATGGCGCGGATAGTGCCGTTAGGACTCTTCCACATCTCCTTTAAGTCATACTCCTTCATTCTGGCGCCGTTGGGCGTAATGGTGGCACACTTTACCGCCACGCCGTACTTTAATGTGGCATTGGCGGAATCCACTGTGACCTGATCATTGGTTGCGTTCCTGTGCTCCAGTCCCAGATCATAATATTCCGTCTTCAGATCTATGTAGGGAAGCAGAAGCTCATCCTTGATCATCTGCCAGAGAATTCTGGTCATCTCGTCTCCGTCCATCTCTACAAGGGGGGTTGTCATTTTAATCTTGTCCATTGCTTTTCTCCTCTCTGCACTCTCAGATTTTCACTGTTCTGTCACCCCGGCTCATTATCCGCATTTCCACTG
>CAMWWF010000307.1 GCA_947177885.1 uncultured Lachnospiraceae bacterium | reverse complement strand
CCATGATCCTCATCTCAGATCTTGGCATCACTCCGACGGAACGCCAAAACCGGCAGCTGACCCTGCACATATGCTCAATCTCACATCGGGGCATCACTCCGACGGAACGCCCAATGCGGCAAAGCCATGGTCAAAAAGCAGCTCATTCGCCCTCTCCAACGTCCATCCCCGCTTTCGGGCGAACAGGATCAGCGCATCCCTTTTCTCCCTGGCATACAGCTCCCTGTTGCAGGACAGCTTCAGCATTTTCTGCATCTCTCCACAGGTAAGATCCAATCCAAACGCCAGGGCGATCAGCTTATCACGGGAAGGCGTTCTCTCCCCGGAAAATATCTGATACACATACGCCCGGTCCATCATGGAGCGGCGCACCACCTCCGCCTTGCTGACTCCCTTTCGTAACAGCAGCTCCTCCAGATAATCGGACAGCTTACCCGTTATCATGCTGTACCTATTGACTCTCAGATAATCCTCAATGTCTGTCGCCGCCATGATCTCATGCGTCAGTTCCTCGGTGGTCTTAGTTTCCATATTGCATCTCCTTCATTTCATGTGCTATAATTCTACCAAATTGCCGCCGATACGACAAGCTGAAAATGACCAAACACCCATGAGGCAGCGCCCGCATCGCTGCAGATGCGTAATATCCGGAAAGGAAAGAGCAGCATGGATCACGAAGAGATCAGAGTACTAAAGCAGAGCGAAAAGAGTATCGTATGCCTGGTGCGTGAACAGAACGGATCGCAGGTATTCATCCGGAAGATACTGAAAGGACAGCATCCCATCTATCAGATGCTGTTGGACTGTCCTCACCCCGGCCTGCCGAAGCTGCAGGAGGTCACACTCTCCGAAGACTCTACAACCGTTATCGAGGAATATATAGAAGGACAGGCTTCCGGTACCGGAGAATTGTCCGAAAAACAGTTCCTGAACCTTGTCCGGGAATTATGTTCCGTCCTGGAATTTCTTCACGGAAAGGGCATCATACACCGCGATATCAAGCCTTCCAATATCCTTCTCACAAAGGACGGCCATGTCCGTCTCATTGACTTTGATGCCGCCCGCATGCCAAAGGAGCATCTGGAGCAGGACACAAAGCTTCTGGGGACCAGAGGCTTTGCCCCTCCGGAACAATACGGCTTCTCCCAGACCGACGAGCGGACGGATATCTATGCCCTGGGGGCAACCCTGAACCATCTTATGGGAGAAAAATTCCGGAAACTCCGCTATAAGAGGATCATCCGGAAATGCATGAATCTGGATCCGGAAAAACGATACCAGTCCGTAAAACAGGTACGGCAGGCCTTTTTCATACCGAAAAAGGCCTCCTTTGCGGCTGTTTTCCTGATCTTTCTGGCAGGGTGCTGCATGATCTGCCTGCCCTCTTTCCGGAAAAACAATACGGCAGGCTTCGAAAATGGGGGGGGTGCTTCCCTCACAGTACTGCCTCCCCCGGAAGCTCCCCACTGGGACGGCGAGACAGGCACCGCATTCTGGGGAAATGTACCGGAATCGGGCATCGGGGACGAAGTGCAGTTTTATGTCAGACTGTACAGAAGGGATACGGAAACTCCTCCGGATCCCGATGACAGCGACTGGTATCATGAAGAAAAAACAAGGATAGGCGGCTCCCACCGATACAGAGATATTCTGTCCTGGAGCTTTTCGCCGGCTCTGGAGGAGAACGGGTTTTACTATTTTACCATAGCTTCCGCAGGGGACGGCATCCGGTACACCGACAGTCCCTATGTCGTCTCGGATGTCTTCAGATATACAGGCGAAAGCGCACCCCCGCTGCCCGTGCCCACAGGCCTTGCATGGGCAATGTATGAGAAAGACAACACCCGGTCGTATTACGCCATATGGGACAACCTTGACGATTATGATGAAAATGACTGGTTTAACGTAACCGTCTATGATAAGACCGGCGCGTATGTAATGAACAATACATGGTCGAAAAGCGATATTTCCAAAAGGGGGCTGGGGGGAATTAATGTCCCCACGGAATTTCTGATCTCCGGACCGGACTGCGCATACCGCTTTACCGTTCAGGTCTATTCCTCGCGCCCCAACGAATACCGGAAAAGCCCCATGCCGGATCCCGCGCCGGAGGAATATTATAGCCCCTGGCTTATCTACGGCCCCCAAAGCGATAAATGACCGGCAGGATTTCCGAAATTTTTCTCCGCAATGTCTGCTGACAGCAGACCTGTATTGAAATTGTTCCATGTATACTACAGAAGTGGTTCGTCCGGTGTGTTTTCCGGACAATGTAACCATTCTATCTGATGAACAGCCTCTCGGAAGCTCCCCCGCTCCTGTTTTTGCGGCCGATTTCCTTCCTGCTGCACACAGGTCCGGTCAACGCGGATCCCACGTTTGGGATACACTTTGTGTACCTGCCGTAAATTTGTGCACAACGGATAAAAATCTTCCCGCAGATCCGGACAAAAAAGAGAGTCCGAAAGACTGTATGATTGTACAGGAGGAACAGAACATGAAGAAAAAAGGAATTTTAACGGCGGCTCTGGCACTCGTGCTGATAGCTTCTCCTTTTGGCGGTATGAATGTGTCCGCCGAGGAAGACGGGGAGGTATCCGCACAGGCAGAAAGCCGTGCCGCAGCATCCGCTATGGAGGTTCTAAGACTGGGGACGCTCAACGATGTCCGGTTTTCCGAGGATCTTATGCGGTGCTGCTTTTCTTTCCCCACAGTTGAATATGGCCGTTACATGGCACATATCAGGGTTTACCGGGATGGGGAATTATTCAAGGAATACGATACCAGGAACGATGACAGTTCCCCATGGAACATTTATCTCAACCAGGGAGAAAACGACGGCAGCTACAGGTCGGTTGAACTGCCCTTCTATCAGGATCTGGAGGAATCCGGTTCCTATTATTTCGAGGTTCGCATGGAAAAGACAAGATCCGGCAGTCTGTCCGTGAGTGAGACAGCCACCTCAGCCACCGTGCAGTATACCCGCCCCGAACAGGCTCTGGGCACCACGATCGGATATTGGGATGCGGAAAAGGAAGGCATTTTCCACTTTACTTCTGTGGAAGGCGCCGCAGGATATGAGTACCGCCTGTACAAAGAGTACAACGGCGAGTGGTATCCATGCATTCTCCGCACCACCTCCGCCGGCACCTATACCAACATAGGCCATCAGTATGCATTCAGTGATATAACCTCCGGCAGTGCCGGAGACGCAGGCGGCGAGGACAGGACCATAGATTTCACACCGCACATCTTCGGGAATGCATATGTCGCTCCGGAGGGTCGTTACCGCGTCACCATAAGGGCTCTGAGCGGCAATCCCACTGAAATCGCCAATGGCGTGGAAGGCACAATGTCCGATATACTGCAGACCGGAGAGGGTGAAGCCGATCAGGCGGATGAGGATACGGATACAGATACGGCTTCCGTTCTGGAAACCCGCATAGAAACGGCACAGTCCGGCGATGTGATCCACCTGCAGAATGTCACCACCCTTTCCTCTTCCGAGGTAAGGCAGCTTCTGGATAACGGACTCACACTGGAGATGGAATACACTTATGAGGGCGTGGACTATAAAGTGCGCATTCCCGCCGGGGCATCCATGGACGACAGCATTCCCTGGTACGGTCCGCTGTATCTGGCACAGCATTACGGCGTCAGCAGTCTGGGCAGGCCATCTGCCGCAGGCGGACCCTCTTACACCGTGCAGCAGGGTGATACCCTGGGCAAGATTGCCCGTGCCAACAATATGTCACTGACCGAGCTGGCGGCAAAGAATCCCCAGATCAAGAACATAGACATTATCATTCCGGGACAGGCCATTCAGCTGAAATGATCCCTTATATTACATGGGAATATGGTTTCGACGCAGCGGGATGAATGATCTGAATATCGCAGCTATTTTAACAGGGCGGCTCATACAGAGCCGCCCTGTTTCTATTCGGTGCTTCTATCCGTTGTTTTAATTGACTGTTCTATTCACTGTTCTATTCACTGCTTTTATCCGGTCAGAAACCGTACTTTTGAATCGTCTGTTTCACACTATTGCATCGTTAGAATTTCCAGACGATGCCACCCGCCGTCAAAATTTTGCCTTGCACTGGCACGGGGCATGCGGCTCCAAAATCCAATTTCTGACCGGATGGAGTACTAGTGTGCTGTACCATTCATTTTCAGTCAAATGACGCAGAATGAATTTTCAGCC
>CAMWWF010000306.1 GCA_947177885.1 uncultured Lachnospiraceae bacterium | reverse complement strand
ATAAATTTGCGGAGTATGAGATGAATGTGGTTTTAGACCTTCTGGACATCAGGGATTGGGCGCGGCGTTCACCCAGTGCAGACGAGTGGGACATGCCGTCCGATGAACCCTTGGGAAGAACTGGGCAGATCCATTAAAGGGTGTTTAAACAGGGCGGCATTCATGCAGGCACAGGATACTACCGCCCTGAATTCCTGCAGAACAGATACGAGGAAGATTTGGACCTCCTGCATAAGAAAGCAAGGGAGAAATTTATCCGCCTGCAGGATTACGAATGGGAAGAGATTAAAAAGGAGTATATAGACTTCTACCACTCTGTCCTGTTCCGGATGCTGGAGAGTCTGGCCGGAACTATCATGGAGACAGTAACGGACAGCGGGATTCCTGCAGCAGAAAGCCTTAAGATCGTCTTTGGGGAATATATGGGAAACGGGACGGTTTTGTACGAAAGAGGGAGACAGCGATGAAATATTTTCTGATCGAAACGAACGAGAGAAATAAGATCCCATACGGCATCAATAAGAACAGGGCGATCGATACCCGCCTGCTGACAAAGGAGAAGTTCGGCAGGCTGCCTGCGTGGAATGTGGTGGAGATGGATTTTCCCGTGGAAGGATTCTTCCCTGATCTGATATGCAGTCCTTTTCTGCTGTTATCGGACGTTTTCATGGAAACGGTCATAATGTACCAGCCGGGGACTCTGCACAAAGGGATCAAGCTGTGGGACAGGAACAATGGTGTAAATGAAACGTACTTCCTGACTGTTCTGGAAGAACAGGACTGTATGTCGGACAAGACACTGCTCAATTCCGTGGGCAACCGGATACTCCGTCTGGTGCCGGACAAGGAGAAGATTGGGGACAGGGCAGTGTTTAGGATAAAAAGGTATACATAGAGTGCCATTGTGAGACGGCTGGATTTTGTGGAAAGCATCCTGAGACGGAATGTGAGAGGAATACGGCTGACGGAAATCGGGGTGGAAGGGAGACAAACTTAAAAATCTGTTTCCGGAAATCGTATCGTGATTTCCAGTCTGTTTTCCGTATTGCGGAACTGTGTTGTGGAACCGTGAGATTTCTGTATACAGGCAGCGGAAATCTCCCCGCCCAGCCGTTCTGTCAGCAGGCGGGCAATGGAGAGCCCAAGGCCTGTGGAGCTTTCGAAGTGTGGGGAAGAGACTGTTTCCACGGTATAATAACGGTTGAAAAGTTGTTCCGCCTGAAGCGGATCCAGATGAGGAGCGGCGTTGGAGCAGGTGATGGTACCGTCCTCCGTCAGGCATATTTCCAGGTCGCCGCAGCTGTATTTTACTGCGTTTCCCAGGACATTCTGGAGAATCCGCCACAGTGCGGCAGAGTCCAGGGTGCGCATAACAGGAATCTCAGGCATGGAAATGATGGGAATGATTCCCTTTTTACGAAGGGATTCATAGAAGGATAAGATACATTCTTCCAAGGTTCTGTTCAGGGACAGAAGCCGGGGTTTCTCATCGGGAACGGACAGAGCCAGAGAGCAGCGGAAAAGCTCTTCTGTCAGCTGTTTCATATGTTCCGTACGGTTTCGGATTACCGTCAGACAGCGTCGGATTTCTTCTGAAGGTGTTTCCTTTGCCGTAAAGTTACAGATTTCTTCGGAAAACATTCCTTTTTCCAACAGTTCCAGATATCCGCTTATGGCAGTCAGCGGCGTCCGAAGGTCGTGGGAAATATTGGTGATCGCTTCTTTCAATTCCCGGTCACCATTCGTATATTTCAGCCGGCTTTTGCGCAGCTGCCCGAGATGTATATTTAATCGGGAGGCAAGGCGGCAGACAGAACGGTCACGTGAGGAAAGAGTGATCAGGCGGTTGGTGTCATGATCCAGGATTTCTTCCAGACTGTTGTCGATTTCTCTAAGTCCCTTTTGGAGCAGATATATTTTCATTATTAAGCCTGCTATTATGATACATAATATTGCAAATATAAGATATCCCATGGATTTTACCTCTTTCGTTTTCGGGTATATTGTTTCATTGCCATTCCGTCACCGGATCGCCTGTCGGATCTTCCGTCGGACGGTACTGTCTGCGGCAGGCGCGCCAACACCTTGCATCCCCCAGGCGCCTTGCCGGTGAAACTGATTCTGCAGAGTATTTCCGATATAGTGTTGTCATTACAAAGAATCTGCAAATTATAGTATTCTCAGACTGCCTACTTCAGATCTTTCCTGCAAAAGAGCAGAATTCCGCCTGTTGTAGTGGAGACTGTAATAAAGAATGAGTACAGTGGGAAGCATGCTTTGGGAACGGCATTTTCCCTGGCAAGCTGGAATCCCTGACCCGCAGGCAGAAAATCACGGATAAATTCATAGACGGCCCGCTTTGTGCCGCGCAGGTAATTGGGATTCTGGTGAGGCAGGCTGGACACAGGCTCACCATTTTCAATCCATGCATAGCCGGGATAGATTTCAGGTTCCTCCAGTTTCATACTTATCGTCATGGAGCCGAAATACATTGCAAGACAGGTAAATACACAGGCTATTACCGTGATCGGTTTGTTGGAGATCAGCATGGCGATCAGAGTAAATATGGCAGAGTAAGCAGCGGTGATAAAGAGGCCGGCGGCGATGATCGCCAGTGTATTTACCAAAGGTTTTGCCAACAGACCGAACATGGGAATTCCCATAACACAGATGAGTACCATGGAACTTAGGCAGACAAGTATTGCGGAGACAAAGCAGACCACCAGATTAGACAGATAGATGGTAACTCTGCTGTGTCCCATGACCAGTTTATTGCGGATGGTGCCGTCGCTGTATTCCGTGCCCAGAAACATGGCAGCGAACGTGGCCGTAAAGAAGCCGATGATCATAAAGCTTCCGGGGAAGAAATCATCCAGAGTATAGTCTATCCCATAATCCCTTAAACTCTGGTAGTTGGAAATCATGATAGCGGTAAAAAACAGCAGCATGATAATTATTTCCATGCGGAACACCATGCTTTTCCATAGCCGTGCAAAGCCGGCAGATAATAATTTATTCATTTTAAAACCTCCAATCGATTGCTGACTGCAACAGTTCGTATATAGATATTTTCTATCGCTTCTCAGCGATCAGGTTCATATAATAGTTTTCCAGACCTTCTTCTCTGGAAGAGACGGAGTAGACGATACATTCTCTGGGACTGAGTGCGTCCACCAGCTCCGTAATGGTGATGTCATCATAGATTTCCGCCTGTGTATCGGAAAGAATCTGATATTCCAGCCCTTTTTCTTCCATTGCCACGGCCAGAGCCCGGCTGTCAGAGACAGTGACAGAGAGTGACTTACGGCAGGAGGCTTCCAGATCCGCCGCACTGATCTCCTGAACGATCCTGCCTTTATGGATGAATCCATAGTGAGTGGCGAGTCTGGACAGTTCGTCTAAAATATGGCTGGAAATGAGGATGGTAATGCCGGATTCCGTATTCAGTTTCAGGATCAGCTCCCTTATTTCGATAATGCCCTGTGGATCCAGACCGTTGACCGGTTCATCCAGCACCAGAAAATCAGGATTGCCTGCAAGGGCAAGGGAAATACCCAGCCGCTGGCGCATGCCGAGAGAAAAGTTTTTGGCCTTCTTTGTTCCGGTGGTCTCCAGACCCACCAGCTTCAGCAAGGCGGGGATGGAGTCAAAGGAGGGAATGCCCAGAAGGCGATATTGTTCTTTCAGATTGTCCTCCGCGGACAGATCCAGATAAATGGAAGGCGTCTCCACTACGGCGCCCATGCGGCAGCGGCTTTTGCTGATGCCTGCATCCCGGCAGGAGAGTCCGAAGAGAGAATAATCTCCCGTCGTGGGTTTCTGCAGTCCGCAGATCAGACGGATCAGTGTGGTCTTTCCCGCGCCGTTTTCCCCTACGAATCCATAGATGGCGCCTCTGGGAACATGCATGTTCACATTATTCAGTGCAGTGAAATCATGATATTTCTTTTGTAATGAGTTGGTGGTAAGTACATATTCCATAGAATCCTCCATTCTGAAGCGGTTCTTTGTAATATTCCGACGGCATGTCTGAACATTACAAGTATCCGTTTCTCATGCTGTCTTATTCTGACTGACCAGAGCAACCCTGACAACTCAACGGATCATTTTGAATATCTCAGATAAAATCAGTACGGCTCTGAACAGCTTTAAATGGAGTATATCGTAAAAAGATAAAGATAGCGGTTAAGTAAAAGGTAAAGAAAG
>CAMWWF010000305.1 GCA_947177885.1 uncultured Lachnospiraceae bacterium | reverse complement strand
GAATGGTGAACCTCGTTTTTTGTGTTTTTGGATGCTGAGTCGCCTTGCGGGACATTCTTCTTCCTCAATTTAGAGGGAGTGAGATTTTTAATGTCTCCATAGACAGGCTTGTGAAGGAAAATGATATCTGTACAATCATTCCTCAAAATCGTTGCGCAGCAATCCCGGGACTGTGTTATACTGAATTTGCTTCGAAGCAATCCGGACAGGAGGTGAATGGCGAACCATATGAACCACTATATTCTGATCTGGTCTGTATGCACTTTTGTGGAAAGCCGTGTGCGGGAGGAAATCCTAATGGAAGAGCTTGCGTTTCAGACCGGTTTTTCCCTGGCGCATATCCGGGATGTGTTCCGAAAGTGCACCGGAAAGTCCTTGTCCCGGTATGTGCAGGAGCGCAGGATTGCCAATGCCGCCCGGGAGCTTTTGGATACGGACAGAACAATCCTTGACATCGCTGTAAGTTACGGATTCTCCGGCAGAACCGTCTTCTCCCGGGCTTTCCGACGACATACCGGTTATACGCCCTCCAAGTTTCGCGTCGAGACCCCTGTGCTTGCCCGGGTGCGGCTGTGCGCGGGGGTATACGGCGCGGCGCTTCCGAAGAGACGGGACGATGGCAACAACGATGCAGAGATGGACAAAATGCCGAAAACATGGTATATTTCGCATGAATGATCTGACGCCGAAGGCGGCATGGAGGATTAAGATGGAAAAACACGACAATGCAATCTTATACGGTGTTCCCAAAGTAGCTTACGGTCAGGACGGATGCACCCCCTTTCCCATGTGCATCCATTCCTGCGCAAAATACCTGGGGCTGTGCGTTGACTACACACGGGCCATGGCCGAGAGCGGCGCAGCCTTCCGGTTTGCCTGGAACACCGCCTGTTGGGACGGCGGCAATGTGGATGCAGTCCTGACTTTTGACGATCCCGAAAAGGTATTCCGCTGCGGTATGCGGGCCATGGAGCGGGAGTTTAAGCTCCTGAGCCGCACGCCGGAGACGAAAAAGGAAGATTTCATGGACTTCATCCGCCGGGAGATCGATGCAGGGAATCCGGTCATCGCCCTAGGCATCATAGGCCCTCCGGAGGCCTGCGTTATAACCGGCTATCAGGAAGGAGGCAATGTGCTGATGGGATGGAATGTATTCCAGGAATATCCGGAATACCAGGCAAGCGTCCGGTTCGGGAAAAACGGTTATTTCATCGCCGGGGACTGGTGGGAGAATCCCGACACCACCGCCCTGATCGCCACCGGCACGGAAAGCTTTCCCGCGCTCACTCCCGGAGAAGCGCTCCGGAACGCGGCGGAGGCTTTGGAGGGGCGTATGTGCGGAACCTATGCCAAGGGCATTCTGGCCTATGATGCCTGGAAGAACGCCCTGTTGTCTGACCGGGACTTTTCGGCCGATGCGGTCTTCCCCCTGCTGGTGGAGCGCATGATGTGTCACGGTGACGCCATGGACTGCCTCTCCGACGGCCGCTGCCACGCGGCAAAGTATTTGCGCAGACTGGCAGAGCAGCACCCTGCAATGGCACCGGGCCTGAATGCCGCCGCAGGGGAACTGGAGGGGATACCGGAAATCATCTGGAAAGAAATGATCCCCGTTCTGGGCGGCTGGGAGCGGGGCGAGGCCCAGACACGTCAGCTGGCCAAGGCAGAGAACCGCCGTCTGTTCGCCGAACAGATTGAGCGGATGAAGGCTCACGATGAACGGGCGTATGACTGTATCCGCGGATTATCGGATGGGGATGTGTAACGCTCTCTTATCGCCATACCGAATTGTCAGCCTCCCGGAATCTCTCCTACGCCTGCCTTTGCGGCCGATTTTCCGCCGGCTGCAAGCAAATTTACGGGACATATGTTCCACGTCCAGGATACACAAAGTGTATCTGGCATAAATTTGTGCATAACCATCAAAAAATCTTCTCGCAAAATCAGGCACAAAGAAGTTCCGGGAGTCTATATTGATGGATGAGGCCGGGCGATAATAACTGCGGTCAGGAAAGTCCGTTTCAGGTCATTTCGAATGCGTTTCGGAGCAGAAGGTTCTGAACAGTTAGGAACTGTCAAAAAATAACTTGCCGATAGTCTGCAGGATCTTTCTTTGACAGTGCCACTTGATGATCAGGCGCATAGCGGGCTGTGTAACTGATCGTCAAGCAGTGTTGGCGGAGAAAAAGACAAGGAATATGGGAAGGACAGTTCCTTACGATAAAAATAAGGTATAGAAAGGAAGCCTTTGAGCGTTCCGTGACAGAGGAAACCTGCTTCACGAACGCCGAACAAAAAGGCTGAGGTCACAGAAATATGAAAAAAATACTGGAACATCAGGTACCCTTTCCGGTGGGGGCGGAATCGGACAACTTCACTGCAGCTCTTGCGTCTGCGTTGGTCATGGCCCGCGGATATACGGAAGAAACACCCTATTGGTGTGTGACCAACCGCCGCTACTGCGTCCATTGCAGTCCCTGCGGCGAGCATCCGCTGGAAAATCACCAGGGATCCATTTACCACTGTCTTTTGACGGCATCGACACTGGCGTTCGGTTTCGACTATCCTTGGGATGACACCGTGGATCCCCATACCCTGCCGGGCTTTTCCAAAGGCTGGCGCTGGGACGACGGTTTTGTAAATGCACTGGCCCGGTTTGCAGGGTTCTCCTATCTGCGCCTGGATGGTACAAGCCCACGGGAAGAGGTGCTTTCCACAATCAAAAGCTCTCTGGATAATGGTTTCCCGACCCTGCTGCGGTTGGAAAACGAAATGGAATGGATCCTTGCAGTGGGCTATGACGCAGATACCGTATACGGTCTGGATTCACAGTTTCACGCTTTGACCGATCATTGGCATTCCACGCTGCGTGATGCCATTGTCATCACCGGCAATACTGCGCCTGACATGTCCTGCAAAGAACTTCTGGAACGCATCGTAACCGCCCTGTCCTACGAGGAGCATGCGGCGCTTGAAGGCGTGATCATGGATGCGCTGGATCATGTGACGGCGGAAAACGCCATGGACATTGCCGGCATGATGTGCGGTATCAACGGTGTGCCCATCGAAGCAAGATGGCATGCCGCTGAAAGCTTCGGCGGAACCGATAATCTGTTGTGCGATATATGCACAGATAAGGAAATACAGGATCGGCTGAGGGATGTCTTTTATAAAAGGTATACCATGGAAGAAAATGACGAAACACATGGTATCGGATGGAAGATATGGGGTGCGCTTGGTGTGGGACCCAGAACCGGATATGATATCACCCGGCAGTCCGCAGATCTGATCATGCAAAAGGAAACACAGGAAACGCTGAAACGTCTGTTTGCGAAGATCTTTGAGAATGATCGTGCCGTGTGTGCCGAAATCCGGGCCTGTCTTGAACAACTGTAACAGATCAAAGCCCTTCCGTATCAACATGTAACAGTCCGGACGCCCCTCCAGCGAAGTCAATAATTGCAATTTTGCAAGACCTGCAGGCGTAGTTGTGCATCATCGTAACAGTTCAGTGACCTGTCTGAACTGATACTAAGGAAAGTAGACAGCGGCACTATGGAAAGAGATTATATTTTGATAGAAGTGTAACACTGTGATTTAAAAGAAAGAGGGAACATATTACACATTCTTTTGGCAGGAGAAATGTAATTAAGAGTGGAGGTCACAAAATGGCAGAAAGTCAAAATATAGAATGGAAAGAGTCGTGGCGCGATGAATACCTTAAATGAATATGCGGATTTGCAAACGCACAGGGTGGAAAAATATATATTGGGACACGGGATGATGGAACTGTAGTTGGGGTAAGTAATCCCAAAAAGCTGTTAGAAGATATGCTAAACAAGATTCAAAACAAATTGGGAATTATAGCAGATGTGAATCTGCTTACAGAAGATGGACTGGATTATATTGAGATTGTCGTTAGTCCGTGGTCGTTTCCGGTAAACTGTGATGGAGAATACCATTATAGAAGTGGTAGTACAAAACAGATGCTGCGGGGAAACGCCTTGACCAATTTTTTAATGTCGAAGACTGGGTTAAAATGGGATGCAGCAACAATATCGAATATTGGGATAGATGACTTGGATCAGGAGAGTTTTGATATTTTTAGAAGAGAGGCTCTGCGAAGCGGGCGAATGTCAAAAGAAGATTTGGATATTGAGAATGCCGAGCTGTTAGAAAAACCGGACCTGGTAGTAGACGGAAAGCTTAAGCAGGATCGGACCTGTGACGCAC
>CAMWWF010000304.1 GCA_947177885.1 uncultured Lachnospiraceae bacterium | reverse complement strand
GTCCATGGGGGCGGATGATTATCTGACAAAACCCTTTCAGATGTTAGAGCTGGCAGCGCGGGTGGAAGCGTTGCTGCGGAGGACTAAAAAGGCCGAGACGGAATTTACGTTGGGTGATATGAAATGTGATTTTGACAGACACCAGGTTTTCTTAAGCGGAGCCGTCGTAGAGTGCACGCCCAAAGAATATGAACTGTTGGAGGTGCTGATCAGAAACCGAAATATTGCTCTTTCCAGGGAAAAGCTGTTGGATATGGTGTGGGGATATGATTTTGACGGCGGCACCCGCACTGTGGATGTTCATATACAGAGACTGCGTCATAAGCTTCATTTGGAAGATCATATCAAGACGGTGTATAAGCTTGGATACCGTCTGGAGGTAGTAGTGTGAAAATTTCCGGCCGCTCACAGAAAGGGCTGTTTCGCGGAGAAACTCTAAATCTCACACCGGGAAATGCCCAAGAGAACTTGTTCGCTTTGAGCAGGATATTTCTCATCAGGATCTGAGATCCTGCGGTGTGGAATAATGCGGATGGATCCGCATGGAGGTAGTGTGATTTTGTTGGATTGGCTGTGCCGTCGGCGGTGTCACTACAGGAGGTGTATATGAAAAAAAGGACTTTCTTCGTTATGCTGATCCTTTTTCTGGTAGTTCTCAATTCTATGATACTGATTGTTTCAAGCGTTATTCTTAATGATAAGCTTTCTGCTGTCAGGGACAGGTGTCTGGCGGAGCATTATGTCATTGTGTCCTCTTTGGTGGGGGATATGCAGGCATTGGAGCAGCGTGGAGATCATGTGGAAGACAATATGGATCAGTTGATGCGTTCTTACTCCCGATATCTGCAGGGAAAGGGAGGCGGACTTGCAGTGGCCTATTCAGGAGAATGGATTTATGAAAGTTCTGAGTTTATGCCGGAGGGGAACAGGGCTTTTCCCCCGGATACCGGGGATGGTCAGGAGCGGATCGTGTATATGGAAAGGGAACCATCCCCTGTTCTGTGTGTGTACGGCAGCTTTCCGGATCCGTGGCAGGACTATGGACTGATGTATACCGGAAATCTGGATAGCACCATCTCGTCATGGCGTCATACAAAAGATATCCTGTTCCTTATGGGTGCTGCGATGATGCTTGTTATGGCGTTTTTCCTTTTTCAATTCCTGAATATCATATTTCGTCCCTTAAGGCAGATCTCCAGTGCCTCTGAGAAGATCGCAAAGGGAAATTACGGGAGCAGACTTCCGGTTCAGGGAAAGGATGAGGTTGCCAGTGTGGCATATCATTTTAATCTGATGGCAGAGCAGGTGGAAACCCAGATCCGGCATCTCCGGGATATTGCGGAACAGAAACAGCAGTTTATTGATAACTTTTCCCATGAGCTGCGGATTCCTCTGACGGCAATTTACGGGTATGCCGAGTACCTTCAGAAGGCGCTCATACCGGAGGAAGATCGCTACGAATGCACACAGTTCATCATGTCGGAGTGCAGCAGGCTCCAGAACATGGCGTATCAGCTTCTTGATATGGCGCTGCTTAGGAGGGATGAAACGGAAGTGGAAGACTGTTCTGTGACGGCACTCTTTGAGCGGTCCGGGAAGGTCATGCAGGTAAAAGCAGCGGAGAAGACGATCCGTCTGCACTATGTCATGCCGCAGGATCTTCTGATCAGAGGAAACAGGGAGCAGCTTCTGATCCTGATCAATAACCTGATCGATAATGGGGTGAAAGCCAGCCTGCCTGGAGGAGAGGTGTGTGTTTCGGCATACCTGGCAGAAAGTAATGTTGTGGTGGAAGTGGAAGATCATGGCATTGGCATGGCATCGGAGCAGATGGTTCATATAAAAGAGGC
This sequence comes from uncultured Lachnospiraceae bacterium, assembly GCA_947177885.1. Next base: position 2,386 of record CAMWWF010000304.1, on the reverse strand, counting down.
TTTTTATCGAGTGGACAAGGCGCGAAGCCGTGCTGCAGGAGGAACAGGACTTGGACTTGCTATCTGTGAAAGGATTGTACAGCTTCATCACGGGGTGCTGACATTTGCTTCCGAGCAGGGCCGTGGAACAAAAGTGAGGGTGTGCTTTCCCGGTGGTTCCGGGGAGAGGAAGTGAAAGTATGTTTTTCCGACGGTCCCGGGAAGCAGAAGTGAGAGAGTGCTTTCCCAAAGGTTCCAAAATAGAAAAGTTTACAGGTTCATAACAACTCCGATGTTTTTCGGATATAGAGCGGCTTTATAGTGTATTTATCAGAAACAGCAACTGATAAAAAAGCAGTGGCTGCCCGGAGTACTCGGATGGATCGCTTTGCAGACGGAAATTTTTCTTGGCGGAATTATTTTTATAAAAGGCTTCCGGAGACGGAACGGGCGGTTACGGAACAGAAAGGAGTTTCATTATGAGACGAAAGAACATTTTAAAACTGACAGCAGCAACATTGGCCGTGATCGGCGCAGGCACTTTCCTGTTCAGCACGGCGGCGGAAACGGTCATGGCGGCGAATGCCGGACAGGTGGAGACGGTTCCCACCAGTTACCAGATTTCCGGTTACCGGGCTTCGGCCAATATGGCGGAAGCTTTGCCGGAGCATGGAAGAAAGGAGGGAATGGAGGAAGACGTAAATTATCAGGTAAGTATGGACAGTCTGAATACGGGGACGCCCACGGATATGGATCTGACCATGGAAGAGGCGGCTGAGGCAGGCGCGCGGTATTTGAGGACTCTTTACGGGCTGGATCTGGAAGGGGCTTATGTATATATGAGCTATAATCCGGGAACAGAAACCTTCCCCCGTGCTTTCTGGACAGGTTCTGTCCTGTTTGAGAAAGAGAGGACACCTGAAAGTACAAGGTGGACATATATGGTGGATGCCGTCACAGGAGAGCTTTTCAACAGCAGCCATGACAGGCATCTGGATGCGAATCCTTCGCTTGGCCCTGACGCAGCGTTGGCGAAGGACTACAGCATATATGCGGAGCTCGCCGGAGAGAAGGCGGAGGAATGCGGTCTTCTGAACGGTTCCGTGGACAGGGTAGAGTACAATTGTCAGGGATATTCCGGAAATGATCCGACTGTCGCAGTGGATGTCATCGGGGAGAAAGGGGAAATCGTCACTATGTCGTTTTCCAGGTATGACCAGGCTTTTTTGGGGATCATCACAGATACTTCGCGGAGGATCAGGGACTCTGCGCTGGATGAATTTGTCGGTGAAGTGGAGACCATGACTTATTCGCAGTATGAGCAGGCACAATGAAGGGGAGAATGAGACCGCATTTCTCATTGTGACAAGATGGTGATATTGTGAACAGAGGGAGAAATGAAGATAAGACAATGAATTACATTCTGTGAATATCGGGACGGAAGAGCGTTTATGGGTAAACCTGTGAACGCTCTTCCGAATTTATGACAGCAATATTCGGCTGTTTTCCTGCTGCTTACGACAGTATGATTATGATGATGACATTTTGCAATACTCTGATAATAATACAGATATGGACATTTTTGGGAAATTTTGTTATTGTGATAACAAGTCAATGGAAATCAGAAGTGAAATGAAAATTCTACTTTCTACGCGGCTCCGCGGTTTTTTCAATGACAAAATGTAACTGTTCAGAACCATGCAAATTCAGCTGAAATGTGTGATCAATGGCTGCATTCAATCACATATTTTCAGATAAATTTATTTGGCGAGAGCCAAACACCGAGGAAACACGCAGTCTTTTGAGGTTGGTTCTGAATAGTTACGACAAAATAATTGCATAAGGGAGGAATTGCTTATGAATGAAAGCAGAAACAGTTTATTGTCCAACAGGAAAGTGAAGTCAGATGCATTTACCACTTACTTCAGCGATCCTGGAAATGCAGCACAGTTATATACGGCATTGGAAGGGGTGGAGGCAAGGCCGGAAAAAATTCTGAAATTGTCTGATTCCTATCTTGTAAATACCCTTGAGCCTATGTTAGAATTAAGTACAAAAGTTATCAATATTAACTTACCTGTGAACCATAGCATTCTGGAACGATGCAGACCTTTGTACGAGTATTCATGGTTTATAGAGAGGATTAAAGAATACATACGGAGAGGCATGAACAGGGATATGACCATAAAAAATACGGTAAAAGACTGTGAGAAAAATGGAGTTATGGCAGAGTTCATGCGGGAATATGGATCGGAGGTGTCAAATATGTTGTTTACACAGTTCAATATGGAAGATGCGTTGAGAGCAAATTATGAGGAAGGATTTGAGGATAGAGAAGCGGAAGGAGAGAAGATAGGAGAAAAGAAAGGAAAGACGCTGTTGCTGATTCAACAGGTCAGTGTGAAAT
>CAMWWF010000303.1 GCA_947177885.1 uncultured Lachnospiraceae bacterium | reverse complement strand
GGTTACGGTTGCGATATCTTCATCCAGTTGGATCACTCCGCTGACATCATTTCCGCCAGGACCTGTTGCCGCAAACTCTAATCCGCCTTCTGTTTCCTTTCCGATACCATCGTCTAACGAGTACAACCGGAACAAATCTATCAGAACCCGATAAGTTCCATCCTCCTCTTTCTTTATTTCCAGCGCCGGCTCGTCTATATCATAACTATTATATTCGCCCTCATAATTATGACTTTCTATTGCCGCGTTCTCCGTCCGGCTCACTTCCCCCTGTTGTCCGGGCAGATCATCTGCCATGATTTCGGTTTCCTGCTCAATCCCGGCAGCTTCCTGTCCTGTCTGCACATTCTGTACGCCCCCCTCTGGAGCTTTCGGTTCATTGCTGCAGGAAGTTAATACCACAACAATTAAGATACCTGCCAGACCAACAGCTCTCCTTTTCATAGCTACAGAGTGTCTGTTTTGTTTTTTGTCGCTGTTCATCAATTTCCCCTCCTGTGATATGATTCTTAACGCCCTATAATTCCACAGCCTGCTTCTGCTTAGGAGCTGTTAAGAAATAGCTTTTCATTTGGCGCAGAATGCGTTTCCGCCTGATTTCTGAACAGTTCCTAAGCAGAAACGTTTACTTATATTCAACCACAGACTCATAAACGCAGGAAAAAGTATCAAGGCTCTCATTAACCTCAATTTCATAGTCCCTTACCATACAGTGAGCATTTTCCTCATCATAAAATTCTCTGATCCTTTTACCTCCAAGAGCCTCCATCGTTCTCCAGGAGGCCGGATTGTCTGCATCAGCATCCATCAGAACCGTAGTTATCCCATATTTTTGGCAGATCTTTAAGCCCAGATACAGATTGATCTTGTTGTATCCTTTGCCTCTTTCAGTCGGCCTGATACTGAAACCGATATTTCCGCCGAACTTCTTTAACTGTTCATTTAACGCCAGTCTGATGTTTATCATCCCAACAATGCGTTCATCGCCGCTTCTGACAAGGAAATATGTTCTTGAAGGTACTCTGTTCTCGTCCGGTATCCTGTGAGATTCTTTTTCCAGCTTAGCCAGCCACCCCTCATAATCATCCAGAAATTTATGTAATCCGCCGCTGCCGTTTATATCCGATCCATATTCATGAAATTCATTGATATAATCGATCGCAGCCTCTTTTCTGCCAATATCGGGTACCTCAAAATAGAATTTATCCATTCGTTTCTCCTTCCTCCTGCTGTATCCTTCGAACAATTTCATCAAAAGAAACCGGCGTGAAATCTATCCTTTCAACTGACACACAATAATGCTGTTTGCTGAAAGTCTTTATGATCGGGGAATTGTGCACATGTCCGAACAGATTCGCATAGGGCATATTCGTGTTTACATACAGCGGCTCATGGGATAAGATCCAGAACTCCTTCAGAATAACAGGATGATCATACACTTCCTCAAATCCCGCGTCCCGGTAATACTGATTGGACTGAATATCATGATTGCCCTTCACCAGAAATTTCCCGCCCCTCAGCTGACTCAGCATCAGCGCTTCCCGGCCTGCCGCACCGAAGTCGCCCAGGACATATACTTCGTCTTCCTCCTCTACGACGCTGTTCCATCGGCTTATGATCTCCCGATCCATCTCCGCGGCGCTCTCAAAGGGCCTGTTCTCATATCTCATAATATTTTCTTCCGAAAAATGCGTGTCCGCAATAAAATATATCATATCATGCCTTCCTGCTCTCAAAGTACGGGAATCGTTCCAGCGCCGTGAAGATATCCTGGAAGTCCTCCCTGGGAGCCAGATCGATATACCGCTCCAGAAGCTCCCTCTCCTGCTCCCTGTATTTCCCGTAGAAAATATCAAACAGATTATGTCCCCGCAGGTAAATGCGGATCTCCTCCATATGCTGTCTGACGTCCTCCACACTCTCCAGCTCATGCCCCAGAATCTCCGTCAGATGGCGGCCGCTTTTCAGGCGGTGGAGATATTCCTTCCACTTCTCCAGAAGCGTCTCATAGAAAGCCTCCTCCGACTCCACGACACCAAGCTGCGCCATAACTTTGGGGTTCAGGAAATAATTCTCAAAGGAATAGTATTTCAGTATCAGCACGTTCTCCGGGCGCACCCGGGGCAGCTTATCCATATCCTCCCGGTTCCGCTCTTCATAATAACGGCAGAGCTGCCTTCCCAGTTCCTCCGGATCCTTGCCGTCGCTGTCACGGACCATGAGGAACTGATCCCGCAGATAGATCTGGTTCATGTATTTCAGATTGGCATAGGTCTTGATGTTGGTACAGCTGTTGGTGGTGATGATGGCAATGCGGGAAAGATTTCCCTGGCTGTCGGTGGTCTCCGCGTAATACTTGCCCAGCAGAAGGGGCAGGCGGGATTTGTCCTGCTTTCCCTCCACTATGAATACAAAGTTCACATTCATCAGATCCCCCGCGGTATAGCCCAGGTCGTCCAGGATCGCGCTGATATCCGTCTTCTTCCGGATATCGCAGGAACCGTCCCTGCGCAGTATGACCTGGCGGATCTGTCTGCTGTTGAAATTGGGCAGCAGATTGGGGGAATGGGTGGTGAAAATGACCTGATTCTTGGCCGACAGGCGGTACAGGATCGTGCCGCATACCTTCTGCAGACTGGGGTGCAGGAAAATCTCCGGATCCTCGATCATGATGATACTGGAGAGATTTTCCTGGATCTGCGTATACGCCTCCAGAAGGGAAAACAGATAGATGGAGCGCATTCCCTTGCCCATCCGGGAGATGGAGTGAGGCACATTCTGGGCGGGATGGCAGATCTCCGTGGACACCTGCAGGATCTTCTCCACATCCCGGTTCATATAATAATGGATGCTCTCACGGCCTCCGTTCTTATGGAAACAGTCGTTGACCATGCGGGCAAAATTGTCCAGATTCAGCTGATAAAGCTTATAGTCCAACAGCTTGGAGGTCTCAAAGACATCCAGCTGTGCAGGATTCTTCTGTTCGATCAGGCCGATGCAGTGGAAGCAGTAATTGCACTTCTTCGCCTGATCGAACATACAGCAGCCTGAGCGCATCCGTTTCAGGATCTCATGCTCCTGCAAGAGCAGCAGATCGCTCTGAAGCTGCTCCAGACGGCGTTCCGTATCCACATGGTATATCTTGGGAAAGACTTCCTGTATGTAGGGATTGTGCTTGTTGACACCGTCCATGTAACGGATACGGCCGTCTCTGTTGACAGTCATGGTAAAAGCGAGGGAGCCCTCCGAGAAAGACGGTAGCTTTCGGCAGAAATCCTGCAGCCATGCTTCCTTTTTCCGGTACTGGCTGACCACGCCGCCCTGCCGCAGCTGCTCCATGTCCTCCTCCGTAAAGGAAAGTGTGACACGGATCCGGATCTTGGCTCCCGCCTCCCCGAAATCCTCAGGAGTGATCGCATATCCGCCGCCCACTGCGCGGATGGCATCCAGCACGGTAGTCTTCCCGGTATTGTTCTGTCCCACCAGGATCAGGGCATTTTCAATATCGGGAATGTACATGTCGTGGATGGATTTGAAATTTTGTATACGCAGATCTGTAATCTTCATAGGCCGGCTCCTGCAGCGCAATCTGAATCTGACACATAAGGGATCACATCATTATTTGTAACTGCTCAGAACCAGGAAAATTTATTTGGCAAAAGCCAAATATCGAAAAAACACACAGTGTTTTCGAAGCTGGTTCTGAATCGTTACAGGATCATCAATGATGATCGGGCAGCTTCGCGATCGCAAAGCCCATAAATCCTATCGTAATAACAATCCTCAGCATAAAGGGCACCGAAAAGCCCACAACAGGAACCACACTGAGAAGTGTTGCCACCACAAACATCAGCACTTTGGAATACACCGCTATACGGAACAGCGCTCCTGCAGGCTGCCGCTTCTTCATAACAGAGGCAATGATCAGAGCGAACACCAGATAGATCGCCGCACACAGGAAGTACCAGAAAACTCTTCCCACAAAGAAGATAATATATCCGATCACCACCAGAACCACCATAATGGGCATAAATGTATCAACAATCCAGTCTCTGCTGATCTCCAGATCGCTCCCCAGGTCGCTGAACCTGCCCTGCTGATACTCCCTGTCCTGCATGACGGAAAGACTGTCCCGGCCTACCAGAAGAATGTTCCGATAACCTTCCGCCGCTATGGAAGACGCGTCGTCATAGGAAAATCCGCTCACATTATCCGTCATATAAATGAAGGTACCGCTTTCGTCAAGTATGAAATCCTCATCAAGATAT
>CAMWWF010000302.1 GCA_947177885.1 uncultured Lachnospiraceae bacterium | reverse complement strand
CGAGATCTACACAAGGAGTATCGTCGGCAGCGTCTGATGTGTATAAGAGACATGAATGCATTTTCCGTCTGTAAGATCACCGGTCTTAAAAATGCCTTTTGTAAGCATATCATTTTTTACCGCTTTCTTCAAGAGCGGATTCCCCACTCTCTCCGGAATTCCCTCCTGCGGGATCGTTCTCCGCATCCGCTTCCTCCTCCGGCAGCCTCGTCACCAGCACACTCCGGATCATCTTATTTTCCACAGACAGAATCTTAAAATTATATCCCTTATAATCCACATCAAACTGTTCATCCGGTTCGGGGATTTTGTCCATTCTGGAGATCAGGAACCCGTTTATGGTCTCGAATTCCTCATCCTCAAAAGAAAGGCCGAAGCGTTCCTCCAGCTCCTCCAGAGGAGTCTTTCCCTCGATCACATACTCGTCATTTCCCTTGTCCTCGATATATTCCCTGTCCTCGTCATACTCATCCATGATATTTCCGACGATCTCTTCCAGAATATCCTCCATGGCCAGAAGTCCGTCCGTCTGTCCGTACTCATCCACCACAATGACCATCTGGAGCTTGTCAGCCTGCATCTCCCGGAATAATTCATTGATATTCTTCGTCTGAGGCACAAAACAGGGCTCGCGCATAAGTCCTTCCAATTCCCGCAGTGGACAGTTCAGTTTCTCACTGTCCGCGTGAAAGCGCATGGCATCCTTCAAATGGAGGATGCCGATGATATGATCGATATTCTCCTCGTAGACCGGGTACCTGCTGTTCTTGCCCTCCAGCATAAACATTATGGCATCGCCCAGAGCCGTCTCCGCATCAATGGCCACCACATTTCTCCTGTGGGTCATGATATTCTGCGCTTCCTTGTCGCCCAGTTCGAAAATATTCGTGATCATCTTCGCCTCGCTGGCCTGGATCACACCCTGCTCATGACCTTCATTGACCATGTGAATGATCTCTTCTTCCGTTACGTCCGCTTCTCCCGACTTATCCTTTATGCCGAACAGCCGCAGGATGGCACCTGTCGTCACCGTCACAAGCCCTGTAAAGGGAGACAGAAGCTTTGTCACGAAAAATACCGGCGTAATACAGGCATACGCCCAACGCTCCGGGACTTTCGCCGCCACCTTTTTCGGCAGCAGCACTCCCAGAGTCAGCACTATGTACAGCAGCAACAGAGTCGATAAGACTGCCGCCAGGGTCAGTATCGCCTCCGCAGGCACCCGGTCAGGCTTTAACTGCCGCTCCGCCAAAGCGGACAGCTGACGGGAGATAAATCCCAACATGGTACTGAGATGTACCGCTCCCAGGATCACATTGATCAGAGTGGTGATCAGCTGCACCGTATTCACATACTCTGTGGGATTCCCGATGATCTTTTTCAGCCTGAGAGACTTCTTATCCTTATCCTCCTGCGCCCGCCTTTCTATCTCTTTGACATTCAGCGATGTGATCGCAGCGCCGAAGCCATAAAAAAACATGTCTACAAACAGTAACACAATAAATACGATCATACTGGCCGTAGGTCCGTCGTCATCCATAAATCTGTTCCTCTTTCTTCCTTCCTTTGTTTCATAATATCCCTAAATATACCATTTTGGTTTCTATTCGTCAAGAACTGCATGTGATCGCTCCTATGTATCCAGTTCCAGACTGATCATCAGCGCCCTGTCCACCTTCCTCATGATATCACCGTCCAGGTGGCACACCTTATCCTTCAGGCGCTTCTTGTCTATGGTGCGGAGCTGCTCCAGCAGGACCACAGAATCCTTATCCATATCATAAAGGGAAGCGTTCAGTTCTATGTGGGTTGGTAGCTTCGCCTTATTCATCTTTGAAGTAATGGCTGCGCAGATGATCGTGGGACTGTGCTTATTTCCCACATCGTTCTGAACAATCAGGACCGGCCGGATCCCTCCCTGTTCAGACCCCACCACAGGTCTTAAATCTGCATAATATACATCTCCTCTTCTCATACTGCCTCCATTTAATTACGGTTCGCTCCGCACCCTGCGCCGCCAAAATATCACCGGCCCGGGAAACATATGTAAATGTCCCGTGACAGCTGGCGAAAGAACTGTAATGTTATATACATTGATGTCTTTTCATCTATGTACGGTAGTATAGACACTTTTGGGGAGGCTATTCATGTTATTTGCTGCTGTTTTTCCTTCACGGCAGCCTATTTGTCATCACAGGTAAACAATTCCCCCTCTTTCCGGTAGATTCTGGGAATGCGTTTTCCAATGTCGCAGACCAGCTCGTAATGAAATCTCCCCGACATTTCCCCCAGCAGCTCCGCGCTGATCCTTTCCTCACCGTCCGCACCCAGAAGCACCACCCTGTCTCCTTCCCCGGCATCGGGAATGTGGCTTACGTCCACCATGAACTGATCCATACAGATCCGTCCCAGCACAGGCGCCTTCTTCCCGTGAAGCAGCACATACCCTTTGTTGGAAAGGCTCCTGGGATAGCCGTCCCCATATCCCAGAGGTACTGTGGCAACGCGCATATCCTCCTGCGCGGTAAAGGTACCTCCATAGCTTACGGACTGCCCCCTGGGAAGATCCTTCACACACACCAGATGACTGTACAGTGACAGAGCAGGTTTTAAGGGCACCCTGTCCCTGCCGACCTCCGCGGAAGGATACAGTCCGTATAAGGCGATCCCCGCCCGTACCGCATCCATATTCGCCTGAGGCAGTTCCAGGATCCCGGCACTGTTGGAACAATGCTTTACCGGAATGTCAAGCCCCAGCTTCTCCTTTATCATACGGATAAAGCCCTGAAAAACTTCCATCTGCTCTATGGCACTGGTCTTATCATATTCATCCGCTCTGGCAAAATGCGTGAATATTCCCTCCACGATAATGCCCTTCGAGACAGTTCCGTCCTCCCTTCCCCCCTGCTCCGTCAGAGCTTCCACAAAGCGCAGCCCCTCCTCGTCGGGGGTGATGCCGATGCGGTTCATCCCCGTGTCCACCTTCACATGCACCCGCACAGGCTTTCCCGTCCGCTCCGCCGCCTGTCTCAGCAGAGGAATGGTATCCATGCGGAATACTGCCGGTCTCAGCTCCTCCGCCGCCAGCTGTTCATAACAATAGGGAAAAGTATAACCCAGGATCAGAATGGGCTTTCTGATGCCCGCCCGCCTCAGGACATGCGCCTCCTCGGGAGTCGCCACCGCAAAGCCGGACAAATAGTCAAGAGGCTCCAGCACCTCCGCTACCGGCACGCTGCCGTGACCATAGCCGTCCGTCTTGATGACACCGATCATTTTCGTCTCTGGAGCAATATTCTGTTTCATGTTCCGCATATTGGAAACAATGGCATCCAGACTGATCTCCGCATATCCTCTTTGATAACGCTCCAATGTATCTTTCAATTTGATCATAGTATTTCTTTCCTGCTCCGATTTTTTTACAAAATCATTTTTATTCTGCCGTCATTCGTTCCATTCCGCATATGACGGGTTCATGAAACATGCCACAGTTCGGCCACTGCCTCCGCAATGTCTCCCGCCATACAGCCTCTCTCACCCTTTTGGGCTGCCGCACTGTCCCCCGCTTTTCCATGGAGATAAACCGCCAGGGCCGCCGCCGTAAAAGCGTCCTCCACCTGTGCCAGCAGCGATCCCGCGATCCCGGACAGCACGTCTCCGCTTCCCGCTGTGGCCATACCGCTGTTGCCGCAGAGGTTCAGATAGGCGGAACCCCTTTCCCTGCACACAAAAGTCCTGGCATCCTTCGCCGCGACGATCACATGGAACCGTTCCGCCAGCTCCGTTCCATACTTTTTCAGCGCCTGCTTCAGCTCCGGCACAGATACCCCGGTCAGCCGGGAAAGCTCTCCCACATGGGGAGTCAGTACTACCTTCCTGCCCTTCTCCTCCTGTGCCGCCAGCATCTGCTGTAACTCATTACTCTCCGCCAGCAGATTCAGGCCATCCGCGTCAATGACCAGAGGTTTCTTTCCATATTTCAGAACCTGGCGCAGATTGTTGGAAGCGGACTGGCTTCTGCCGATCCCCGGTCCGATGACCACTACATCCGCCCACTCCAAACCGTCCGACAGCTCCCACTGTGTTCCAAATAAGACTTCCGGAACCGCAGTCTGCAGGATCGCCCTGTTTTCTTCCGGAGTGATGACTTTTACCATGCCCGCGCCCATGCGGTAAGCAGCTTTTGCCGCCAGGACCGCGGCTCCCGCCATATTGACACTTCCCGCCACCAGAAGCACTTTCCCGAATGTGCCCTTATTGCCGTCTCCGGCTCTGTCCGGCAGCAGGACTGCGGGCTCTTCTGCAA
>CAMWWF010000301.1 GCA_947177885.1 uncultured Lachnospiraceae bacterium | reverse complement strand
GGTCTGTTTCATGATATTGTGCTTTCCTTCTGTAAATATACATTTCTGCCTCCATGTCCTGACCCTCAGCCTTTTATAAAAGCGATCCTGATATCTGTCCGGACCGCTTCTTTTCCGACGGGAACAGGCATTCTCAAAAGTACCGGGGCAGTAAAATACTTTCGCCCACAGTACCAACTATAAACTATCACCGCAAAAAAATCCATATGTTTTTTACATACCTTTCTGCATGGAAGCCAAAGGATATTACAACTCTCTCCATTCAAACTACGGACAGCTGCGAAAATCAGCAGCTGCCCGTCTCCTCATGGATTTATCTCAAAATAAGCACAAATGCTGTACTGGTCATAATCACCGGATTTTCTGAAATCATCTACACTCTTGACGATCCTGTACTCTCCGGGCTCCAGCTCCCCATACAGCCATTCCCAGTCAACCCGAAATTCACTGTCCGTATCCTGCGGAATATTGTACGCTTCCATTGTAAACGCGTAATTTCCTTCCACTGCAGCAGGCACCGGAACCCATGCTTCCTCCTCATACCTTTCCATGGTGAAATCAGAGCCATATTGGAGCTCTCCTGTGGGATTCCCGCCGCTCTGCCGGAACACCAGCCTTGCTCCCGTGCCGGTAGCCTCCAGGATCTCCAGCGACAGTCCCAGTTCCCTGATCACGGAGTTCTCCCCGGAATTCTCTCCCGGCTCCTGATTCGTTCCGCAGGCAATTGTCGTAATCCCACTGTCCGCTGGAGAATCTGATAATGGGTAGCCGCATATTTCTGCCCCGCTTCCGGAGGCTGTTCCCCTTTCGGATACTCCATCTGCGTGATCCTGCTCCAGGCAGACCGTATCCAGGATTTCCATTACCTGCTCTTTATACTCAGACCACCAGCTTTCCACTCCATATGTCAGGGCAACGATTCCCTCATTGACTCCGCGAAAAGATACAAAGTCCCAATTACTGCCATGGTCATAAGTGCCAATATTGGCCTCATCCCCTGCCAATGTTACTGTTTCCTCCTCCAGCCCTGTTCCACAGACACCAAAAAGTTCCACATAACCTAACTCAATAAATCCCTCCTTTGCCTCTTCCGGGTAAAAATGGATGCCATACTCCCCGGTTCTCAACTGATCGTTGCCCTCCGGACAGACTTCATATGTCCATCCCTCCGGCAAATCCACCCGGAGCGTGCCGGCGTTTCCTTCCTGCATGACTGTAATACTCTTATCCTGCTCTTCTGCCCCGGCCCGGGGAGCCGCTGCTTCCGACTCCTTTGGCATAACAATTTCCCCGGCTGCCGCTACGCCGTCTGTCAATGCCACCCTTTCCGTCATATTGCCGCCGGATTCTTCTGTCCGACTCCCGCAGGCAGAAAGTGCGAATATTGTGAGCATTGACGCCGTAAATACTTTTTTCCTCATATTTTCCTCCATTCCGAAGTACCATAAGAATTTTCAGGGTTCTCCTGCGCTTTTCACAAAACCGCCGTCAAACGAACTCTCCAAAGGCCTTCTAAAGAAACAGACGAAAAACACTCGCATTTGTTCCCGCAGTGAAAGGAAACGCAATTTATACTGACGATCACTAAAACCTGCCATGAATGCTCTTCTTCATTGTAACCCGACTCACGAGCGAAAAATTTCAGGAACCTTGTGGCAAATTTCATCGCTCGTGAGTATAACAATGACAGGTGGGATGTAAGACCCAATTGGGGAGGCGTAGTGGGGCTACATTGACCAAATTAGAGCTCAGCAGACCGCGAAGTGGGGCGTGCAGACCGGGGGAATGATTTTTCAAACATGCTCCAGGATCATCGGGGTGACATTGCTACAGCCACTTTTCCAGTTTCAGCAATTCTTCCTTCCGGTCCAGACCGCCTGCATAGCCGGTGAGGCTTCCATCCGATCCTATTACCCGGTGGCAGGGCACAATAATAGCCACAGGATTCCTCCCTACGGCTCCACCCACCGCCTGGGCGGACATCCGTCGTACTCCCCGCTCTTCTGCGATCTGCCGGGCAATCTCACCGTAGGAAATCGTCTTCCCGTAGGGGATCTTCCTCAGTATTTCCCACACCGTCTCCTGAAACGGAGTTCCTTTTGCGGCGAGAGGTGGCATAAAATCCGGATTGCTTCCCGCGAAATAGATATCCAGCCATTCCGCCGTCCTGTCAAAGACAGCACGCGCACCGTTCTCTTCCGTCCCTTCTCCTGCCCCGGAAGGCTCCTGCGCATCATCGGCTTTGGTTTCTTCGTCATTTGCAGCTGTTTCCGCATACTTTTGCCCCTGAAAGGAAAGGGCTGTCAGAGCCTTTCCGTCACTTACCATAGTCATCTCTCCCAGAGGGGAATGATAGATTCTTCTGTATAACATGAATGTATATCCTTTCCGCCGGTTTACTGCGATTTGTGATATTTCAACCGACACTGATCGCACAGTCTCAACCGGCTCAGGCGCTGATTTCCCAATTCACCGGCACGGGCGCTGATTCCGCAATTTCATCCGACAACAGCCATTGATTCCGCAATTCAACGGCTCAGGCGCTGACATAATAACTTCAACCGGCTCATTCGCACTCGATCATCCGATGACCTGTCCGAACGGATATACTGCCGCTGCGGATCTCACTCCATATCCAGCTCCACCGGGCAATGATCGGAGCCCAATACCTGCGTATGGATCTTTGCGTCCCTCAGTCTGTCCTTCAACGCCTCGGATGCTACAAAATAATCGATGCGCCACCCCGCATTCTTGGCTCTTGCCTGGAACATATAGGACCACCAGGAATATACCCCTGTCACATCCGGGTAAAAATGCCGGAAGGTGTCCACAAAACCGCTCTCCAATATCCGTCCGAAACAGCCTCTCTCCTCATCCGTAAAACCCGCGTTCTTACGATTGGACTTGGGATTTTTCAGGTCGATCTCCTGGTGGGCCACATTCAGATCCCCGCAGAAGATCACCGGTTTTTTCTCTTCCAGTGTTTTCAGGTAATGCAGAAACGCTTCCTCCCACTGCATACGGTACTCCAGCCTGGTCAGTTCCCTCTGGGCATTCGGCACATACACAGTCACCACGTAATAATCCTCATACTCCGCCGTGATCACCCGGCCCTCATGATCATGCTCCTCCACGCCGATACCGTAAGTCACTTTCAGCGGTTCCCTTTTGGTAAAAAGCGCCGTTCCGGAATACCCCTTTTTCTCCGCATAATTCCAGTATTGAAAGTATCCCGGCAGCTCCAGGTCATGCTGCCCTTCCTGAAGCTTTGTCTCCTGAAGACAGAAAATATCCGCGTCCATCTCGTTAAAATATTCCAGAAATCCTTTCTGCAGGCACGCCCGCAACCCGTTTACATTCCATGATATGAATTTCATCTCCTGTTTCCTCTCTGCTCTCCTGTTCCGTTTTCATACTGCTTTTATTTCTTTACTGCCACATTCTCTGCAAGTCCGAAATTTTTTCTCTCTAAAGCCGGGATGCCTTTGGAAGTCCTTCTCACACTTTCCAGCATCAGCACCACATCATGCTCCTTCAATATAGTGGAGCCCTGGGGACAGATATTCTTAATCCCCCGCTTCACCATCACAAAGAATATCCTGCGGGAAATATCCAGATCCTTTACCCTGCTGCCAATCCAGGGATGCCCCGTCTCCAGACACACCTCCTCGATGCGGCACTCGAAGGGACTGGTTCCCGTGGTTCCCAGGAGCAGATTGTCCCCGCTCATGATCTGTAAGCTTTCATAGGGGGTATACACATCCTCCCCTCTCAGCACCACTGCCGGATATAATCCCTGTGGAAGCTCTAAATCCTTTATCTGCCGCCCCGCAAAAGAGTGACCTTCCGTAATTTTTAAAGTGATGAAATCCGCATCATGCTGTGAATAGCTCCCCACCTTGATCCGCGTGTAATACTCCACGAAACCTGCGGAAATAATACCTGTGGGAATGGCCACCATGCCCACTCCCAGAAAGGCAATAACGATGGCCATCATCTTTCCGCCTATGGTAACGGGATAAATATCCCCATACCCTACCGTCAGAAGTGTGGACACTGACCACCAGATACCGGAAAAGGCATTGGAAAAGTTATCCGGCTGAGCCTCATGCTCCAGCCCGTACATGCACAGCGAAGAAGCCATCATCAGCACAAGCACCATAAATATGGAGGACACCAGAGCATTTTTCTTGTCCTTTATGACCTCCGTAATGACATTGAACGCATCGTACCGGGAATTGATCTTGAACAGACGCAGGATCCTCACCACTCTCAGCATCCGGAATGCAACACCCCCGCCGGGAACAAAGACGGGCAGAAAGTAGGGC